>CAZXJC010000490.1:0-17751 GCA_964640885.1 uncultured Pirellulaceae bacterium
GGGATCTGCTGCTGCAACGCCGACATCTCACCCTGACAATACCCAGGCAGTACAACAGCATCTGCAGCTGCCGGAACTTCGATATGCCGCGACACCCATGCTGGCGTCATCAACGCCGCTACCGTTATCGGCAGCACTTGAATCGAATAACGAAACTGCTCGGACTGGTTCAGGCCAGAAAGCATGTCACGCAAGGCATGTTCCGCCAGGCGACCGGTGACAAAGTGCAAAGACTGCCCTTGAACTTGCAGATGTGTTTCCGTGACATTCATCGAATCAAACCTTGTTGTCCCTTAATCCCCATAACGGAATCCTCCGTTTACCGGAATCACTTGTCCCGTGATAAAAGCCGCCGCCGGAGAGACCAGAAACCTTGCCGCAGTAGCCACATCCTGAGGAGTCCCCCAGCGTTCCAATAACGACTCGCGGACAGCGCGCTGTTGCCAGCTATCCGAAGCCTGTTCACCCCAGGCAGTCTTAATCCACCCCGGAGCCAGGCAATTGACTCGCACCCGAGGAGCCAGTGATTGGGCCAAGCTCTGGCTAAAGGCCATAATCGCTCCCTTGATAGCCGCAAACATTTCTCCACTATCGCCAGCCATTCCCCATAGAGCCTGGTCCCATCCGATGTTCAAGATGACTGCCGGTTCAGCACTTTCCGTTTCCTGCATCCGTTTTCCCACCAGGCGGCTAAGGCCAATCGTTCCCTGCACATCCACCTGCCACAGCCGTTGAAGTTTTTCTTCGAAACTATCCTCTGCTGCTGACCCGGTGAGGACATCAACCCCGGCATTATTGACCCAGATATTAACGCTCTGCCGCCACTGCCAGGCCGCTTCCACGAACTGTTCGTAACCAGCTGGTTCTGCCAGGTCAGCCTTTATAAAAGTTGCCTTCCTGCCCAACTGCTGAACCTGTTGAACCACAGCGGCAGCCTCGGTTTCACTCTTAAAACCATGGACCAGCACGTCAGCCCCGGCAGTTGCCAGTTCGAGTGCAATGGCAGCACCCACACCGCGGGAGGATCCCGTCACGACAGCTACCTGGCCAGCTAAATCCTGACCTGCCACTGACTCATAAATCTCTTCTGAAGAAGACATACCTGAAGACTTCGTGAACGGGGGAGTTAATTCGTTAAAACTGCTACCCCTGATGATATCATTCCCATCGGTGGTTGTCCCGCCGCCGGTCCGCAGGAAAGTGGCTACCCGCACCAGTCAACCAACTAGTCGTAGAGCCAAAGAAGCTGGAATCGGCTATGATTTCAGGCAGTTCATCTGAATCGATTGGCCCGCTTCAACCAGACTGGTATGTGAACAGAGATCCTCATGAATGCGTCCACGTTAGCAGACCAAATGTCCGAGTTGGCCTATGCCTTTCGCGGTTATAACACGACCAACCTGGGACGCAGCAACGAGCTCCTCTCACATCCCACCTATGGACCTCTGGTTAAAGAAAAACTTCGCCAGGCCGATCGCTGCTGCAAAGTTATCACGGGCAAGTCAGTCGACCTGGTCAAACGACTAGAGCAGCAGCAGGAAACGGACTTGGCGTCATACGACGAAGCGGTGGCCCTCATCGTGGCCATGGAATTAGCACAGATCGAACTGCTGGAAGTATTCTTTGGCATCCGCCTGCAAGCGGGCCGACTCTGCTTCGGCTACAGTCTTGGAGAAATCGTGGCACTGACTGCCAGCGGCGTCTTGACGATGGAAGACGCTCTTTCGGTACCACTCTCTTTAGCCAAAGATTGCGTGGCACTGGCGGAAAACGTCACCCTGGGAATCCTGCTGTCGCGGGGAACTCCGCTCTCGGTCGAAGACGTACTACGCGGCTGCTTGAAAATCAACGCAGAGGGAAAAGGGACCGTCGGGCCATCAGCCTTCCTTTCCCCCAACTCGATGTTATTGATGGGACAGCATGACACCCTCGATCGTCTAAAAAGCTGGCTCCGTGAAAACCATCCTGGCCAGACGAGCCTACGCAAAAACAAGCAGCAATGGCCACCGCTGCACACACCGATTGTCTGGGAACGCCAGATTCCAAATCGAGCAGCACATCTGATGCATACGCTTTCCGGTGGTTTCTCAACTCCCCAACCTCCACTACTGTCGATGGTCACGGGCAAGATGAGTTACCATGACCACAACACCCGGGAGTTGCTTCACCAGTGGGTCGACCATCCACAGCGACTGTGGGATGTGGTTTACGAGGTACTTTCCAGTGGCGTCGAAACGATCATTCACGTAGGACCCAAACCGAACATCATCCCCGCAACCTTCCAGCGACTTCGAGACAATGTCGAATCGCAGACTGAAAACAGCATTGGCATGCGGGCTCTCTCGGCCGCTGTAAGTCGACCCTGGCTACAGAGCATTCTCCCAGAACGATTGGGATTATTACGGGCGCCACAAGTTAAACACATCGTGCTGGAAGACTGGCTGCTCGAACATGCCGAGGAAGCAAGCAGCAGCTAAAGTGTTCTGCGATTTAGCACTAATAGCCGATCAGGGCTACCGATCTGGCTTACTGGCCTGGACGGGGAGTTGATAGCAGGCGATCTCGTCAACGCTACGAACTAGCAACTGGTTTCCGTAGAGGCAGAGCGTGGCCCAGCACTTCTGCTGCATCACCTCAACTTCACCCAGCAACTGCAGTTCCTGGGGAGACAAGGCAATCAGGTGCAACGTTCCTTTTTCCGATAGCACCAGTAACTTCCGGCCCACGCGCAACAGTTGCCCGTGACCGTATCGCCCACGTTTCCAGCTGCGCGATCCATTCCCCAGATCAACACACTCCAGGATGCCATCCGACAAACCATAGGCAAATCCATCCAGTTGCGTCACGTTGGTAAACTTAGTCTTCAGAACACTTGGGTTAACCCAAGTGGACGTAGCTACGTAAGGATGGGGGGAATTCTTTGCCTGGGTTGCCTCAATACGAACTACCATGGCTCCCTGTTGGTATCCCTTTGATAGCAACAGCCGATCTGCCGCAATAGCTACCGGCTGGGAAACACTGGCAGCAGCATTGCTCTGGCCATCCCAGTCATGTTGCCAGAGCACCTGGCCTGTTTGCAGATCATGACCACTTACATTGTCTTCATTGACGGTGACAACTTGCCGTTGACCGGCGAGTGTCATCACCGCGGGAGAACTATAGCTAACCTGGCGATCCCCACTGCGCCACAATGGCTTCCCCGTCTTCTTATCGAGGGCGATCAATGATGTCTTCGGGCCGTCGGCTGGTCCTCCCAGCGGAATCACCACTTTATCATCGACCAGCAGCGGTGAGGCACTGCGGCCCCAGGCGACTGTTTTCAGATCAGCGGTTGAATCCGTTCCGGCCAATTGCAGCAAGTCTTGTTGCCAGATGAGCGTACCGGAACTGCCTTGCAAGCAACGAAGAATTCCCGTGGCCCCGAGTGCATAAACGTTTCCTTCATCGATCGTCGGTGTACTACGAGGACCAACTCCTCCTAAAAACGTTTGGTGCCGTGCTTGAAGCACGTGTTTCCAGCACAAGTCACCTGTCTTGATCTGGTAGCAGGTAACCCACTCCTGAGCACCTCGCTGTTCCATGGTCACCGCGTATCCGTTGACTGCTGCAAATCCGGACCAGCCTTCACCAGCTCCGTGCGACCAGAGTTGTTGAGGCGGCTGTTGCTGCCAGTTGTCAGCCAGGGCCAAGTCCTCGACAGCTGCAGTACGCCCTGGGCCTAAGAATTGAGGAAAGTCAGTTGGCGTTGTCGTCAACAAGTCAACCACCTGGTGCGTCGGTTGATCGAGTGCCCCGGAAGCTGTCCACCGCAATCGCAGGCGGGGAATTAATTCTCCATTCACACCCTCAAGTCGAAACAAAATTATCGTTGAAAGTCCTCCCAGCACGACGAGACCAGCAGCCCAGAGACGCCAGCAGCGCTGGTAATCACTAACCCAGACAAACCAGACGAGCAGGCTTGTCATTGTTAGCACGATGGAAATAAAACTAATTGCGTGAGCGATAGCATGATCACGGTCAGCAAACCACCACCATGAGACAACAATGACCAATGGGCAGCCCAACGCGACGATTCTGATCCAGGGTGGCACACGGGGAGCAGGTTCTACTTTCGGCTCCGCGGACAACTCGTCTTGCTGCGATTCTGCTGTCGGCAATGACAACTTTTCTTGATTCACGAGCGGCCCCGTTGAAATCGGAATCCTGAGGACGTAAAACACTTAGATGGCTGGTCATCGTAATCTCGACCGGCTTGTCAAGCAACTAGCATGACTACAACTTGCCTGTCTCCATCTACTCCTCCCCGTCAAGGACTTCACTATGCGGATTGAAACGATTGAAATTCACCCTCTCTTGGGAGGTACCGTTGATGGTGGTTGGCCTGACGGACACGAGCCGGAAGATGACTTGCATACGCTTATTGAGGTGGTCACCGATGAGGGGTTGCGTGGCGTAGGCAGTATTTTTACTTCCTCATCGCTGGTGGCTGCCGGCTTGGAAACATTACGTCCGCTGTGGCAGGGCGAAGAGGCGTTAGAAGCAGAACGGGTCAGTGAGAAACTGAGACAGAGCAGTTTCTGGCAAGGGCGCGGCGGCACCCTCGAGCATATCATTTCGGGAATCGACATCGCCCTCTGGGACCTGCTTGGCAAAGCTTGTGGACAACCAGTGGCTCGTCTGCTGGGCGGCTACTACCGTCAACGGATTCGCCCTTATGCTTCCATCCTGTTCGACGAACCCGACATCCTGGCTGACCGTCTCCGGGGAGTCATCGAGCAAGGCTTTCGAGCGATCAAGCTCGGTTGGCGACCATTTGGCCGTCGCAATGCAGCCTTTGACGAACTGCTGATGCAAACCGCACGAGACGTAGCGGGGCCGGACATCGATTTGCTGGTCGACGCCGGTGGCAGCGAACAATTTTGGCCACATGGTTACAAATGGGCCCTGCGGACCGCTCAAATGCTAGATACCTATGACGTCGGCTGGTTCGAGGAGCCACTGGCCCCTGATGACATGGCAGGATTCATCCAATTGAGACGCCAAGCACCGCTCCCCATCACCGGGGGCGAGGTATTAACTCGTCGCCAAGCCTTTTTACCCTGGATCGAACAGGGAGCCTTCGACATCGTGCAACCGGATGCGACCAAGTGTGGCGGTTTAACGGAAGCACGCCGCATTGCCTGGGCAGCCTACGCCCACCACGTTGGTTTCGTCAGCCATGGCTGGAATACGGCCATCGGACTGGCTGCTGATCTGCACCTGGCCGCGGCCTTACCGGTAGCGCGTTACGTCGAGTATCTCACTCCAGCTCCCTACATCGATCAGATTATCAAGCAACCCTTCACCCTTGATGACGAAGGATACCTGGCGATTCCAACAACGCCCGGACTCGGCATTGAATTGGATCGTACGGCGCTGGAACACTTCTCGACCAACGGCTGAGCCGACAGCAGGCTGGTTCAGGAAGCTCGACGGAGCCTTGATTTCTGTTGACAGTTCCGGCATCGGCACTTGTAACTGTGCTGCTCTGCTCCATCAATACGACGGCGCCATTGCTGCAATTGCAAAATCGTTACGGGTTGCTCGACCGCATGAGACGTTTGCGACCGGCGATAAATCTGCCAGCCCAAAGCAGCCACGATCACGAGCGCTGTGATGATGATATAGCTCATGGTTCTAACCAATCAGGGAATCGTCAGGCAAACCTTTCCCCCGGTTGTTGGCACAAGCAAACAACTCACCATGGCCCCAGGGGAAAACGGACCTCATCGATAAGATCGACACGGGCAAATGGTCCGCTTGAACCATTAATCCCAAAATCACCTCTTATTCCCGCAAAACGGGAGAGACCAACCACTGACAGGGCCCTGGCAACCCGCTATGCTAAGGAGAGGAATCAGGAGTGGGACAGATGGCCGCTGATTTACCGTCAGGTAAATTGGAGGAAAGTCCGGGCTTCGCAGGGCACGATGGTCGGTAACGCCGACCGGCCGTGAGGCTAGGGAAAGTGCAACAGAAAGCAGACCGCCACAATCTCTACCGCAAGGTAGTGGATTGCGGTAAGGGTGAAACGGTGAGGTAAGAGCTCACCAGCAGCCGGGGTGACCCGGCTGGCTTGGCAAACCCCATCGGAAGCAAGGTCAAACAGGAAGCAGACGGTGTTTCGACACCGGCGCGAATCGGCTCCGATCCGTTATCGACTTCCGGGTAGACCGCTCGAGGCGCCGAGCAATCGGCGTCCCAGACAAATGGTCATCCCCAGCGCGGTCGCAAGACCGCACTGGAGACAGAACCCGGCTTACGGCCCACTCCTGGTCCCTTTATTACAACCAAATTCTCTGCAAATCCCTCTAGCAGACCAATTCGTCGTCAATGACCTGCAAAAGCTTGGAAATACAGAGCTTGTTCATGCTGGTATTCATATCATTCGCTTCCAGCATCAAAGCACTGTGCAGACTTTCCGGCAAACGGACCGTAATGACCCGAGTCACTTCCCGGTCTGGCTTGGACCGCTTGTTCAATTGCTCTCGTAAACGGGCCATAATACGTTGAATCTCATAGTATTCTGGCATGCGCTTGAATGCCGACCGCTCTTCCCGCCGAGGAAACAACTGCTCAATAACTCCACCACTGCCCATCATGCTACGGAAAAAGGTCTCCCAATCTGACACCTGTCGGGCTATATCCAGGGCCATCTGCACAGCTTCCCGCTTTTTCTCCTCTAAAGTCAGAACCGCTCCGCTGACTTGCGCAATGGGCTGTGCCGCCGGTGGTGACACAGCAGCAGGCTCGACAGTCGATGTTGACTCCTCACTTACCGCTGGCTGCTCACTTACCGCTGGCTGCTCCGTAGATTGCCCAAACTGTGACCCGAATTGGTTGTTTTGCATCCCGTCCATCATGTTCTTTTCCCCGACATAAAAGTTGTCTACGTCCGCCACCCCATCGGCCGCGGTACCAATTGCATCATGCGGGGGAAGTCAAATGGAAAGTGCATCTACTTGAAGTGCTTGCACTTACGTCACACAAGATAGCGTGCCTCTTTTCTGCGCAGGGGAGCGCAGCAAGTTGGCAGCGGGCCTATTGCCTAATAAATAGGCAGTGGCTCAAGTCGCAAAACCCAAGTGTCCAAGCAGAAGATTTTTATGAGAATTCTTGATTTCTCACCAGCAGGATCTAGCCGGCAAGATCCTTGCGGACCCGTAATAGCAGCTTATGAGTCGCCTCGACCCCGGCAAATTCATCCAGCTTACGGCCTTCATACTCAATACCAACATAGCCATGGTAGCCAGCGGCCAGAACGATTTTCATCATCTTCAAGTAATCGGTATGAGTTTCATTCCCTTGCTTATCAAAGTCATGACTCTTGGCGCTAACAGCCTTGGCAAAGGGCATTGTCTCACGAACGCCGAGATACCGGTCGTAATTACCAAAGTTACCAAAGTCAGGCAAAGTCCCGCAGTTTTTCTCATTGACCTGCTTGATCGTCCCGGACAGCCATTTTCCATTCTAGGAGAGCCCGCCATGATTTTCCACGATCACACTAAGGCCATGTGGCGCGGCAAATTGACTGACGCGCCGCAACCCGTCGGCGGCCCGTTTCATCTGCTCATCATAAGTACCACCGGAAGCAGCATTCACACGAATGGCGTGGCAGCCGAGAAACTTAGCGGCTTCCACCCAACGGTAGTGATTTTCGACCGCGGTCGTTCGTTTCTTTTCATCTGGATTTCCCAGTTGCCCTTCGCCATCGACCATGATCAGCAGGCTTTTGACACCATGATCGGTCGCTCGTTGCTTCATCTGCTTAAGATAGGCTTTGTCTTTCGCCTTATCCTTAAAGAACTGATTTACGTATTCAATCGCATCGATACCAAAACGCTCCTTGGAAATCTTAGCAAAATCAAGATTATCGAGCTTGCCTGAACGAATGGTGCGATGAAACGACCATTGAGCGACCGAAATCTTGAACAGAGGAGCTTTTTCCGCTGCCGAGCAGGAAGGGGCCCGCAACGGGTAACTTCCGGTAAGGCCCATTTGCAGGCCAGCCCAACCGGCGACTGAACCCATCGAGAGGTGTCGCAAAAGGGAACGACGATTGAGATCGTTAGTCATACTATTATTTCCTCGAAAAACATCACCAGGCTCGGATCTTGCGTAGTCACCTACGGGAGTGACTGAAGTCCACCGGGGATCGTGAAAACGAATCAGTTGGCGTAACCAGCCCGAGTATAGAGCCTCACTGGAGCTGATTCAACCAACCGGTGTCGGGCAAAGCTGCTGACAGAGCGATCAAGATGGTTCCAGTCAACGTGGTTCACGTTTACAATGAAAACGTCAGCTAAGCAGCTGGCACGAGATAACCTTCCCTTGATGCGTGAGGAATAACTGCCACCGTGCACGAACAAGAGCGCGTACCAGGCGTCGCCAGTGAGGATGCGGTTCTCGTACGTGTCATTCTCCCCGACCACGTCGCCGAGCATGATCCTTTACTGGAGCGTGAGGGACTTGCCACTACCGCGGGGGCCAATATTGTTGGGCACCTGGTACAGCGTCGTCCGCGCCCCAACAGCCGAACCTTTCTGGGCAAGGGTAAAGTGGACGAGTTGATCGAATTAGTCGCCCATTGCGATGCAGACGTGGTTATTTTTGACAACGACCTTTCTCCGGCCCAGACGCGCAACTTAGAACGTGCTGTCGACACCAAGGTTCTTGACCGCACTGAACTGATTCTCGACATTTTCGCTTCCAATGCCCAAACGTATGAATCGAGGCTCTCAGTCGAACTCGCGCAATTGGAATACTCCCTGCCCCGCTTAAAGCACATGTGGACTCACCTGTCCCGCATGAAGATGGGTATCGGCATGCGTGGACCAGGTGAAAAGCAGTTGGAATTTGATCGTCGGCTTGTCGAAAAGCGAATCCACGAACTACGTACCGAGCTAAAGAAGATCGAAAACCGCAAGGAACGCCAGGTGGCAGCGCGCGACGACCACATGACAGTTTCACTGGTTGGTTACACCAACGCTGGCAAGAGCACTTTAATGAACGTGCTAACGGGATCTGATGTGCTAGCCGAAGACAAGTTATTTGCCACGCTCGACACTCGCACGCGTCGCTGGCAGTTACCTCACTGGGGGCCTATTTTACTCAGTGATACGGTTGGCTTTATTCGCAATCTTCCTCACCGCCTGATCACCAGTTTCAAGGCAACTCTCGAGGAGGCTCGACAAACAAGCCTTCTGCTACATGTGGCCGATGCAACCAACCCGGAAGTGATCAATCAAATCGCTGCGGTCAATTCCGTGCTACACGACATCGGACTCGAAGAGAAAGACACGTTGCTAGCTCTTAACAAAGTGGACATGCTGACATCCCCCTCCCAGCTAGATATCATCCTGCAAAAATATCCCAACGCAATTCCGATCAGCGCGAGTACCCGGCTTGGTCTAGACCAGCTGGCCCTGGCAGTAAGCGACGCCCTGAGCCGTGCATTCCGGGATGTAGATATTGAAATGGACGTCTCCAACGGAAAACTGATGGCCTACTTGGCTGCTCATGGAGAGGTTATTTCACAACGTTACCATGAAAACCGAGTCGTTATTCATTGCCGCATTCCACAAAAATATTTAGGACGTGTCAACGATCCTGACGTCTCGATCGAAGATCATCCGCTGTTGCCAGTCGGCGCCGTAAAATCGCCCAGCACCAATATTGATGAGTCCATAACGACTGTAGACGACAGTGCCTGAGACAGGTTCTTTCTATTTACTCGACTCGCACACCCGATAACGGAATGAGCTTGATGAGCCGACGGGATTTCCGAGAATTACGCGTCCTGTGCACCGGTGCTTCCAGTGGGATCGGAGCAGCTTTAAGTCGTCAGTTAGCTGGTCGAGGCGCACGCCTGGTTTTAAACGCACGTCGCGAAGAACAATTGAGAGAACTGGCCAGCGACATTGAAAAGGAAGGAGGCGAGGTCTGCCTGGTACCCGGTGATATCACCGTGCAACAAACGAGACAGGACATGCTGGCCCAGTCGCAATCTCAATGGGGTGGCGTTGACGCCATCATCAACTGCGCTGGAATCGGTTCCATCGCCAACTTCACCGACTCCAGTGAAGACGTTTTGCGACAAATTATGGAAGTCAACTTCTTTGCCGCCGTTGAACTAACTCGACTGGCGATCCCTGTATTACAAACAGGCAGACAGCCGATTATTGTGAACGTCGGCTCCGTGCTAGGGCACCGGGCGGTTCCCAGGAAAAGTGAATACTGCGCCAGTAAATTTGCCCTTCATGGTTTTTCTGATGCACTCCGAGCCGAACTTGTCGCCGTCGGTATCGACCTGCTACTTGTCAGCCCCAGCACAACCAGCAGCGAGTTCTTTGATCGCCTGCTACAGCAGGACGAAGCCAACAGCAAAGCAGGCCGTCGTGGCATGACACCGCAACAGGTCGCCAGGAAGATCATTCGTGCAATGGCTGCGGGACGGCACGAGATCATTGTGTCGGCTGGCGGAAAGTTACTTGTCTGGCTCGATCGGCTGTGCCCACCCTTGATGAATCGCCTGTTGGCCAGGCACGGTTAAGCGGACAAGTTCGAGGACAGCCCGTTGATGGCTGAACAATATTTCATCATGCAACCAATCGGTTTTGACATCTATTCTGAAGAAGGTCCCTGCCTGACAATCATCAAGCCAACGGGACTGCTGACCCAGGCTCCTCCTCACATTGACAGCTTAGAACGCCGTATCAAGGCATACCTGAAAGATCGTGACAACAAACCTGGACGTGTCTACCTGGGAGTACCGCATCGCCTGGACCGACCAGTTTCCGGCATCATGCTCTTTGCCAAGCACGTGCGGGCAGCCAAGCGGCTCTCACAACAGTTTGAAGGGAGGATGATCGACAAACGATATTGGACATGCGTAGAAGGCTTGGTCGAGCCCGGAGAAGGAGAGTGGGTCGATCACATGCGTAAGATCCCAGGAAAAGCACAAGCTGAAATCGTACCGGCAGAACATCCGGAAGCCAGAATAGGCATTTTGCGGTATCAAGTGATTTATCAGGCGGGCAATCGCAGCTGGCTGGAAATCGAACTCGAGACAGGCCGCACCCATCAGATCCGGTTACAGGCAGCCACTCACGGCCATCCTGTCGTCGGCGATCTTCGTTACCAGTCGACGGTGACACTTGATGAACAATCGGTCGACGAACGTACTCGATCGATTGCTTTACATGCTCGTCGGCTTTCATTCTTTCATCCGATGACCCGGGAACCTCGCACGGCGGTTGCTCCTTTACCGCTGCTCTGGAAAACTGCTGGCCTGTTGCCGTCGGAACATCCCTGGTTGGCTGAGTGCAGCCAGCCGTAATCATCGCCTTAAAACAGCGATCTGTCTCAATTTTCAAAAAAATCCACTACCTGCTGGTCTCCCTCTTCCCGTTAATCGAAACAAGATAGCTGCGGGTAGGGGAAGGTCTTACTTGAATCAACCGGGACCCTTGGCGACCATGTCAAAGAAGCCCTATAATTAGCCTTGTGAATTCAGCTTTCAAACTGAGTTCCCTTTTTTCGCGAGCCTGCCATGACACCACCAGCTTCTAATCCTCCTGCTGATCACGGCTCGACCGTTCGTATTGGAGCGGTCTCTTACTTAAACACCAAGCCGCTCGTGCATGGTTTGCAACAGTTGCTCCCCGACGCCGAAATCGTCTATGACCTTCCCAGTCGCCTGGCCGACGAGTTAGCTACTGGAAAATTAGACGTAGCCCTAATCCCATCGATTGAATATCTGCAGCAACCAGGCTACAGCATCATTTCCGACGCCTGCATTGCTTGTCGGGGTCCGGTCTACAGCGTCCAATTACTGAGCCGCAAACCGATCGAGGAAATCGAAACGCTGGCCCTTGATGAAGGATCGCGGACGAGCGTGGCGATGGTCCAGATACTCTTGAAACAGCGGTTCAACTTGATGCCACGATTAGAACCGTTCCCAATCGGCAGTGATATTTCGGAACTACCTAGTGATGCTGTACTGGTCATTGGCGACCGCGCCATGCACCTTTCCAACGATGGTTTCCACGAAGCGTGGGACCTGGGTGAAGAGTGGTGTCGCTGGTCAGGGCTACCCTTTGTCTTTGCCATGTGGGTTGCTCGCCAGTCGTTCAGCGAGCATTTCGAGCGGGTCCAGGCAGCTCTTTCCACGGCCCGTGACCAGGGACTTGAACATCTAGCAGAGATTGCCGAGGAAGAATCGTCACATGTTCAACTAAGTCAATCTCAATGCCTTACCTATCTCCGTGACAACTTACATTTCCAACTGGGTTCCCAGGAGCAACAGGGGCTGGAGCTATTCTTTGACCAAGCCCAAAAACTGGACCTTCTCCCCAGCCGCACATTTTAAAGCTGGCAACATCCGAGTAAACTGAACTACCTGTCAGCTTGATCTCACAGTCGCATTACCATGATTCGATCCGAGCCCAATTCAGCCATGGTTTCAACAATTCTCGACAAAGCCGTTTCCGGTGAACGAATTAGCCCACAAGAGGGCCTGCAGTTACTGGAGTCGCATGACCTGACTGCGCTAGGAGAAGCGGCCAATGCGGTGACCGAACGGTTACATCCGGAAAATTATCGCACTTACAACATTGACCGCAACATCAACTACACGAATGTCTGTACCGCGGTTTGTGACTTCTGTGCATTCTACCGGGGACCTAAAAGCGATGAGGGCTATGTCCTGCCTCGCGAAGAGTTGCTGAAGAAAATCGAAGAAACGGTCGCCCTCGGTGGCAACCAGATTCTCATGCAAGGCGGACTGCATCCCGACTATCAACTCGACTGGTACGAAGAACTGTTACAGGAGATCAAGCAACAGTTCCCCGGGGTGAATATCCATGGCTTCAGCCCTCCCGAGTTGCATCACTTTACAAAAATCAACAACCTTTCGATTCGGACGGTTTTGGAACGCCTCCAAGCTGCAGGGTTGGGCAGCCTGCCCGGCGGTGGTGCCGAGATTCTTGTGGACCGCGTTCGTGCCGACATGACGCGGGGTAAAGTGATGACTGATGACTGGCTCAACGTGATGCGAGTCTGGCATGAACTGGGAGGAAACAGTACAGCGACCATGATGTTTGGTCACATCGAAACACTGGCCGAACGGATTGAACATTTAGATCGATTGCGACAGTTGCAGGATGAGACCGGCGGCTTTACTGCCTTCATCTGCTGGACCTTCCAGCCTGAACATACCGACATGTCAGAGATTGCCCCAGCCGGTTCCTTTGAGTACCTGAAAACCCAGGCCGTTGCCCGGCTTTACCTGGATAACATTCCGAACATTCAATCCAGTTGGGTCACCCAAGGTCTCAAGATCGGCCAACTGGCCCTCCTCTATGGTGCCAACGACATGGGCAGCTTGATGATCGAAGAGAATGTAGTCGCGGAGGCAGGCACTGTTCACTACCTCTCATTGGACCAGATTCGAGAAGCGATTGAGGAGCTAGGATTTATTCCACGCCAACGAAACGTCTTTTACGAGTTGCTTGACGAAGAGTTTGAGCAACGTGCAGTGCTAGCCAATCGTCAGCAGGCTCAACAGGCATCAGCTACGCAAGTTTACGAATTGACATAACGCCTCGTACCGAGTCGGTCTTGCTGACACTGGCTCCTTGACCGACCATGCCCACGAGAACGGGACAAATTAACAGGGCAGCTTGATGATTCACGTACGTCAGTTAAGCAAGGCCTACATTGATCTTCAACGGGGCGAATTCCTGGCGCTGGACAAGCTCTCCTTTGACGCCAAACCGGGCCAGGTCTACGGGCTGCTAGGCCCTAATGGAGCAGGCAAAACGACGGCACTCCGTATCCTCAGTACGATGCTGCGTCCTACTTCGGGGTCTGCCACCATCAATGGCTGTGACGTCTCGACCGAAGCCACTCGGGTCCGTCAGCAAATCGGATTTGTCTCCGCCAATACAGCTATCTATGACCGCATGACGGCCTGGGAAATGGTCGCCTACTTTGGGAAACTCTACGGCCTTGAGGAACAGCAACTCCAAGAGCAGATGCAACAACTGTTCGAGCGTCTGCAAATGAATTCCTTCCGTGACGTATTGGGGGCCAAGATGTCATCGGGCATGAAACAAAAAGTCTCGATAGCCCGAGCACTTGTCCATGACCCGCCCGTCCTAATTTTTGACGAAGCAACCGTGGGGCTCGATGTGCTGGTCGCGCGTGCACTCCTCGATACGGTGGCTGAACTGCGAGACAAGGGCAAGTGCATCGTTTACTCAACCCATATCATGCCGGAAGCAGAACGCTTGTGTGACCAGGTTGCCATCATGTTCGAAGGTAACATCCTGGCCGAAGGCACGGTCACTGAGTTACTTAATACACATGGTGAAAAAGACCTGGAAGAACTCTTCTTTGGACTGATTACACGACATCGAGAAGCGAAACAAACCGACCCTGAAATCCAGACGGCAACAGACTGACCCACATCATGAAATGGGCTAACATCAAATTGATCTGCGCTCGCGAACTGCGTGATCAGCTGCGCGATCGGCGGACCTTATTTACGATCCTGATCCTGCCGCTAGTCTTATACCCGCTGCTGGGAATGACCTACCTGCAAGTTGCACAATTCCTCAAGGACTCGCCCACCCGAATCTGGATCATCGGCACTGAAAACTTGCCCCAAGACGAGGCGCTCAGGCTGCTCGATTCCACCGGTGAAACTTTCAACAAATCTCTCTTTCCCGAATCCAAACCATCTCGGCTAAATATCAAGTCAAGCAAACAGCTGCCGGAAGCGATTACTTCTGAAACTTTGGCTACTCACGCTCAGCAAGTCATCGAGGCTGAAGAATACGAAATCGTTGTCTATTTTCCTGAGATGTTTGGTAAACAATTACGCAACTTCCGAGATCAAGTTGCCGCCTACCGAACAGAAGAAATCTCGGCTGCTCAACTGGATCAAACGGTCGTGCCAGCCCCACGAATTTACGTCAACAGCGCCAATGACAAATCACAACTCGGTTTTCGACGCATCGACAGCATTCTTCGGCAATGGCGTCAGCTGGTCGTAAAAGAAAGTTTTCGGGAGAGTCGCATCCCGGAACAAGCTAACAATCCGTTTCAACTCGAAGAACGTGATGTCGCTAAACCAGCGACTAAAAAAGCTGTCGTCTGGTCAAAAATCCTGCCTTTTTTTGCTCTCGTCTGGGCCCTCGCCGGAGCATTCTATCCGGCTGTTGACTTGTGTGCCGGAGAAAAAGAACGTGGCACCTTGGAAACGCTACTTTGCAGCCCAGCAGACCGCAGAGAAATCGTCTGGGGAAAGATGATTACCATCATGGTTTTCAGCATCCTGACGGCTCTCTTGAACCTGCTTAGCCTGGGAATTACCGGGGCCCTCGTCTTCTCACAAATTTCTCAAATGTCAGAGGCGACAATGCCGGTTGGCACACCACCATTGTCAACCATTGGCTGGTTACTGCTGGCGATGCTACCGATTGCTGCTCTTTTCAGTGCCTTAGCACTGGCCGTGGCGGCATTTGCTCGCAGCACGAAAGAGGGGCAATACTACCTTATGCCACTGCTGCTGGTCTGCATGCCGTTAATGACACTTTCCATGCTGCCCAGCGTTGAATTGGATTTAGGAACCAGTTTAATTCCCATCACCGGCATGATGCTACTGCTACGGACACTCTCAGAACAACACTACTGGACAGCACTACAATTTGTCATACCAGTCCTGAGTGTGACCGCGGCCTGCTGCTGGCTTGCCAGTCGCTGGGCAATCGCTCAATTCAATAATGAATCGGTCTTGTTCCGTGAAAGTGAACGCTGGGACCTCCGACTCTGGCTACGATACCTGAGGAAGACCCGAGGCGACACACCGACAGCAGGCATGGCCGTCTTTTGTGGACTCCTGTTATTGCTGCTACATTTTTTCGCCAACTTCCTGTTTCCCAACTCAATCGATTCCTGGGCGAATATTGCCTTTTCCACGGCAACTCTACAATTAGCCCTGATGCTGCTGCCAACGTTATTGCTGGCTTTTTTCTTTACCCGCCAACCCGTCAAGACATTCCTGATCCAAACCACTTCTCCTTGGGCTTGTTTGTTAGCCATCTTGCTGGCCGTCTGTTTGCACCCACTGTCAGTACAATTGCAACTGTTAATCCAGTGGATTTACCCGATCAACGTAGCAACCGCCGAGGCCTTGCAACCGATTGGCAAGTTGATTGCTGAGACACCCTGGTACTATGTGATCCTGGTGATTGCCGTCCTCCCAGCGATTTGTGAAGAACTGGTTTTCCGTGGATTCCTGCTCTCGGGCTTTCGGCGGCTGGGCAATGCTGGGGCAGCCATTGCTCTTTCCAGCCTGTTTTTTGCGATTATTCACGGAATCCTCCAGCAATCGCTAAACGCTTTTGCTATGGGCCTGGTCATTGGCTATATCGCCATTAAGACCGGCAGCCTGCTCCCCTGTATCCTCTATCACCTGACCCATAACACGATCACTCTCTTCTACTCGCGGTTAGATACGAGCGGCCAACCCGGCTCCCAGTTGATCGAGTGGATTTTCTACCAGGACGCCCAAAAGCAATATCATTACGAGCTTCCTGTCCTGGCGATCACTGGTTGCCTGGCTGCGGCTATCCTCTTCTATTACATCCGCCTGCCTGGGCAGGCCTCCACGGTAGAATCTCTGCACCAAACGAATCAGCAACTTGCCGATCATGAATGAACCCATGCCTGCACCACGAACGTTTAGCCTACGGGCTCGTTACCTGTTAACGATGCAAGGGCCAGCTGTCGAAAACGGCCTGGTCACGATTCGTGATGGCTGGATTACCGGGGTCAATGACCTGGACCCGCCAGAACCGGTTCTTGATCTCGGTGATGTCATCCTGATGCCCGGACTGGTAAACGCCCATACCCACCTGGAATTCAGTGACTTGTCAGCTCCGCTACCTGCCGGTGACAACTTTGCCGACTGGATTCGAGCAGTAATTGGCTATCGACAAGAACAGAGAAATGATCCCCTTGAGGCCAGCGGGGACCGTACCGCCCAGGTGCAGGGCACCGTCGAGCGAGGACAGCAGGAAAGCATTCAAGCAGGAGTCACCACGGTTGGTGAAATATCGACGGTACCGGGCAGCCACCGCTGGTACCAACAGAGCAGCATTCGGACTGTCCTGTTCCAGGAGATTTTAGGCCTTGATCCGGAACAGATCCCAGAACGTCTGCAAACGGCTCAACAACACCTGGCCAACAGCCCCTCGGAAGCTTCATTATTAAGCGTTGGCCTGAGTCCCCATGCTCCTTATTCCATGCACCGTGAGCTTTTTGAGCAGACATGTCAACTTGCCAAACAACAGCAGGCGCCTTGCGCTTTGCATTTAGCGGAAAGCAGGGAAGAGCTACAGCTCTTGGAGTCAGGAACGGGGCCGCTGCAAGAGATGCTCGAGAGCCTCGGAGTCTGGAATCCGGCTGCCATCGCCCGCGGCCTCGCTCCACTCGATTACCTGCAGCCGATGAGTGAACTGCCACGATCATTGATCATCCACGGAAACTTCCTAACGGCTGCTGAAATCGAGTTCCTGGGGCAACAGGCAGATCGGATGAGCCTCGTTTACTGCCCTCGAACCTACAGCCATTTTCAGAACGCCAGTTATCCACTGGCGGCCATGCTCAAGCAGGGTGTGGTCGTCGCCCTGGGGACTGATTCTC
>CAZXJC010000491.1:0-4060 GCA_964640885.1 uncultured Pirellulaceae bacterium
ACTGTTACCGCTGGAAGCGGTGCAGGCAATTTTATTGCAATCCCCTTCTGATCCGCTGCAACGCGACCGTTGGCTGGAAAGGATGCAACGGTCCACGGGCAAGCACGACACGCTTTACCTGAAAAACCAGGATAGGGTGGAGGGCGTCCTGGTCGGGCTAAATGGAATTTCTCCCGAACGACGGGAGCCGACCTTCCAAATGCGTTCGAAGGGGCGTTCGAATCCCCTGATGATCCCTCTGAAAAATGTTGTGGCAGTCAGCTTTAATGAAACGCTGGTCCGCAAACCAGCGATGGATAAAGTACGGGCGGAAGTTGGTTTTCGTGACGGCTCGTGGTTGCATTTGCAACAAGTTTCCGTGTCAGGCCAGGGATTGCAGTGTGAACTGCCGGGGGCTATCCGGATCAAGACACACCCTGCCCAACAACAGCTCGAAAACCAGGCAGGCCAGCGAAACCCCTGGCAACAGATTACAGTTGTACGTTCACGCACGGACCGCGTGGTCTACCTTGGTGATCTCCAGCCAGTCGACTATAAGCATATCCCGTTCCTGGATATTCAATGGCCTTTTCACGTCGATCGAAATGTTTTGGGTGGCCAATTAAGAATTGCTGAGCGCGGGTACCGTAGAGGGATTGGGATGCATAGTACAGCTCGGCTGGCCTATAACGTGCCAGCGGGGTGTGATCGCTTCCAAGTCGAAGTTGGTATTGATGATCAGGCTCAACACCAGGGAAGTGTTGTCTTTAGTCTCTACTTGCAAAAGGCTGGAGATGATAAATCGGCAGGTCGCTGGCAGCGCGTAGCGGCTAGCCCTGTCATGCGCGGCGGCCAGGCGGTTCACCAGTTAAGCATTCTCTTGCAGGATGCCAAACGACTGGCGCTGGTGGTTGAATGTGCAGACCGGGGTGATCAGCGTGATTTGGCAAACTGGCTGAATCCTTGCTTCCTGCGTCCAGCACCATGACCGTGATGGCGCACCGGTTGATGCGAGGAAAGATTCTTACAGCTTCAAGATTTCTGCCCCTTTAGGCACCATACTTGCCGAGTCTGCCAGCATTGGCCAGCGAGAGGGTCATTAGGTACTTGGCTTCCAACTGGCCCAAGCCACCGTGAATACAGGTCGACTCGTTAAAGGCAGTTTGACCATCAGGTCGGCAGCAATCGGAGACTAGCAGCGTGGGAACCGGATGCCAACTGTGACTGCGAAGATAACAGGGAGTACTGTGATCGCCGGTGACTAGCAGCACATCGGGTTTCAGGGCATCAATGTCTGGGATAACGGCATCAAGCTGTTCGATGCGTTGTCGCTTGCCTTCAAAATCGCCGTCTTCACCAGTACTGTCGGTGTACTTGAAGTGAACGAAAAAGAAGTCGTAATCATCCCAGTGTTCTTTGAGGAGTTGAACCTGTTCGGTGAGAGTTTCTGGCTGACCGACGATTTCCATTCCGACCAGTCGAGCCAGTCCCTTGTACATTGGATAAACGGCAATGGCTGCTGCTTTTAGACCGTAGACTTCCTCGTAACTTGCCAGGTTTGGCTTGGCGGCAAATCCTCGCATGGTATGAAAGTTTGCCTTAGGGTGATCTGCCAGCAGTTCCCGAGCCTGGCGGAGAAATTCCTTGGCTACCTCAACAGTTTTTTCACTATCCGTGTTGTTGGCTGTTGGCTCCAGTGGAGGAACACCAGTTGCTTGCGGATCAGTGTCATCAATCTGGTCGCCAAGTCCGGCCCCCCGAAAAACAACAACGAAGCGGTATTCCTTGACCGGTTCCACGAAGACCTCAATCTCCGGGATCTCGATGGAGCGTAATTTTTCCACGAGTGGCAGGCTCTCTTCGCTACTAATTCGACCTGCTCGTCGATCGGTAATATTTCCCTGCTCGTCAAGTGTGCAAAAATTGCAACGAATAGCGACGTCGTTTTCCTGGAGTTCGAATCCAATGCCGGTCGCTTCCAGTGCTCCACGGCCGATTTTGTATTGAACCGGGTCATAACCAAAAAGGCCCAGGTGGCCAGGGCCACTTCCGGGGCTGATGCCTGGAAGAACTGGAATACTGGCAGCTTGCACTCCTCGTGCGGCCAGTGCATCGAGGTGGGGAGTGGCGGCGGCTTCCAGTTCCGTGGGGCCCCCCAGTTCGACAGGCAGTCCGCCGATTCCATCGGCTACCAGCATCACGATCTTCGAGTCATTTTGGATCTGAAGTTCGCGGGTAAAATCATGAATGTCCATGCACTACGTCCTGAAATCTTCGAGAAACAATTGAACACACATTTACTAACAGAAACGGGGAAAACTACAAGGACCCGTGTGCAGTTCGGGGCGCTTTCAGGAGACTAGCGTTGAGTCCAACTGTCGGATATGCTGAAGTTTGTTGGTTGTTTCTAACGCGATTTCCTAACGCATCGGTTCTATGTCTTTGCTGCGCTATGACTGTTCCGGAGTGAGTTTGGCGGACCTGGGGATTACTGACTCCCAGCGGCAAGAGGTCGATACCCGTCTGCTGACAGCACGTCAGCAAGTTATCTCCGATGACCTTAAGCTGCTCGAGACTGGTGAAATTCCTGTCCATCAGCAGCCGCTTGATGCTGCGTTCTTTCGTTTGCCAGAAGAGTTGCTGGAAGACTATGAGCAGCAGCCAGAGACCAGCCAACTGGGGCGCATTTTACAGACTTCCCAGCGATTACGTGAAACGGTGGATGCCGTTGCCTTGCTGGGAATCGGTGGCTCGTACATGGGTACTAGGGCACTGATGGAGGCTTGTTGTCCAACTTACTATAACGAGTTGACCCGGCAGCAGCGGAACGGCTGTCCGCGTCTCTACTTTGGTGGCAACAGCCTGGACAATGATGCTACCAGTGCCCTGATTGATCGGCTTGGTGGTGGTCAGTTGGCTGGGAGTGTTGACGAGCGTTGGGCGATCGTGGTGATTAGTAAGAGTGGTGCGACCCTGGAGACGGCGACGGCCTTTCGACAACTGCTCCCCTATTTGCAGTCTAGTTGCGGCGATGACCCAAGCCTGATTGCTGAACGAGTGGTACCGGTCACTGGTGCTGCCGGGCGCCTGGGAGAACTGGCTGATCAACTCGGCTGCCACGATCGATTCCCAGTACCCGACGGGGTCGGCGGTCGGTTTAGCATTCTGTCGGCGGTTGGATTGTTGCCTGCTGCTATCCTGGGCCTGGACATCATTAGCTTGTTACGCGGTGCAGTCCAGATGAACGAACATTTTCGACAGGCAGCACCGGCTGAGAACATAGTCCTCCAGTATGCCGCCGTTAACCATTTACTCGAAGTTCATGCAGGGGCGACGACGCGGGTTCTGTCGGTCTGGTCCAATGCACTGAATGCTGTTGGCCTGTGGTATGACCAGTTGTTGGCGGAGAGCCTTGGAAAAGCAGAGCAGGGCGCGACGCCATTAACCACCGTCAATACCCAGGACTTGCATTCGCGAGCTCAACAGCACCAGGAAGGTCGCCGAGATAAGATGATCACGAATCTGGTTGTGGAACATCCTGGCAGTGAGCCACTCCCGGTCGGTCCGTCTGCTCAAGGAGAAGATCCTCTCGATGTGATTCAGGAGCGGACGTTACCCGAGCTCAATGCAGCGGCAATTGCTGGCACGAACCGGGCTTACCAGATGGCAGGCAGGCCGACAGCGGACTTGGTATTGCCCGCCAGCGACGAATCATCCAACGGACAGTATTTCCAGATGATGATGTTAACGACTGTTGTGGAGGGCAAGCTGCTGGGCATTAATCCCTATGGTCAGCCGGGAGTCGAGATGTACAAGGCAAACATGAAAGAAATACTTGGACTTTGATTCCAGAAAGGAATTAGTGGTAGCGATGGCAACAACATTGACATGGTTAGGGCATGGAAGCTGGTCCATTAAGGCAGGTGAGTCAACGGTTTTGCTCGATCCATTCTTGGATGAGTCGCCAACAGCTCCGGTAAAGGCAGCTGAGGTAGATGCAGATTATATTCTTGTCTCACATGGTCATTTCGATCATGTTGCTGACGTTGCAGCGATCGCGAATCGAACCGGTGCTACGGTG
>CAZXJC010000492.1:0-6467 GCA_964640885.1 uncultured Pirellulaceae bacterium
CAATTCTCCTTGTTAAGTCACCACCGAGAAGGGCGTAAAACCAAACAGTATGGCAAGTTATGTACAACCGCCAGCAGCCGGCTCAAACCCTGAAGAGACAGGTAGAAATTTGCACTTGGCGGTTGAATTGACTCTCGATTCGTCTGTCCTTCTCTGAAACGGAAATCGTTCCTCAGCAGCAGGCCGTAAATCTCGCTAGCAGGCGGCTGGTGAGAGAATCTGGCTTGACCCTAAGTGCCTTCCTGGCCTAATCTTTGCAGACTTCAACCGAATCTGTCCGGTCGTTTTCTCAGGTTGCTCCGTTGAGAGCACGCTGGGGCTGCGCGGTAAGTACGGGTTGGTTGCTTGGAAGAAACCAGTCAGCGCAGGGCCCAGGGGAGCCGCTGAAACGTTTTGCTTATGGCCTCACGAAAACTCTACCTCTCGATTTGGCTGGCCACGATTGTGGTTGCCTTCTTGATTCGCAGTGGGGCTGCTTGTTACTGGCAGGCGCAACTGGAGACACCCCAAAGCTTTGGAGCCTTGGAAGGGGACAGTCACGCTTACTGGGTACTTGGATTACAGATTCACGATGGACAGCCCTATCGCTATGGGGACGATACAGCCCGTGTTTTTCGTACCCCCGGTTATCCGATCATGCTGGCGACCATGTTTGCGGTCCGAGGCCAGGATGTTCCCGTTCTGACGGCGAGACATTTGAATGCTTTGTGGGGAACACTGGCCGTGATCCTGGTTGGCTGCCTGGCTGGCCAGTTGTTTGGTGCTCGGGTGGCCTTACTGGCAGGGATCCTGGTGGCACTCCATCCCGGATCCGTGATCATGAGCAGTTTAGTCCTGACAGAAGCCCCTTTTTCTCCCTGGATGCTGCTGCAACTGATCTGCTGGTTGCGAGCAGCAGCGAGTGACCAGCGTCGACCGCTGGTCGCCTGGTCGCTATTGGGAGGCATCTCGGCGGGGATCGGTGTACTGATTCGTCCCAGTTGGTTTTTGTTTACGCCTTTTGCAGTATTGGTAGCTCTACTTTGTGTCACCCAGAAAAGGCGTCAAGTTGCCATTGGTGGCTTGATGGTTGCCAGCACGGCATTGGTGATGGTTCCCTGGTGGGTTCGCAATTACCAGGTAACTGATCAGTTTGTACCGACGACGCTACAGGTTGGAGCCAGTCTTTATGACGGTTTGAATCCGAATGCCACAGGGGCCAGTGATATGAGATTTGTGCTGCCGATGGTTCGTAGGCAGCAGGCTGCAGAAGCGGAATTAAGCGGGCCTTTGCCAGGTACGTTCGAGTCACGTTTGGACCAGCGATTTCGTCGCGAGGCTGTTAGCTGGGCGTCGCAGCATCCAGGGCGTGTGTTTCAGTTAGTCGGAATCAAGTTTCTAAGGATGTGGAATGTTTGGCCGAACGCGGCTGCCGGTAACAATCGGTTCAGTCGGATTGTGTTGCCCCTCACCTATTTGCCCCTGATCAGCTTGGCTCTCTGGGGTTTGTGGCGACATCGGACTGGAGGCTGGGGCACCTGGATCTGCCTGCTGCCAGCCGTTTACTTTACGCTACTGCATGTGATTTTTGTGAGGTCGTTACGGTATCGTCAGCCAGTCATGCTTCCCTTGCTGGTGCTGGCTGCCGCTGCACTCGGTTCGTGGTTTTTGGACAAGGAGGTCCATGATGAGCAAATCTGCTCTGCCACCAGCTGAGTCGCAATCCCGCGGACTGCAGTTTCATCGTAAGCTTCGTTGGCTAGCCATGCTGACCCTGCTGCTGGCAGCTCTCTTTGTGGCGGGCCGTTACGTTCTTTTTGATGAGCTAGATGAGCAGATTCGTGCCCATATCGAAACTCTCTTGAAATCTCACTTTGATGGTTGCCAGGTGCAAGTCGACTCGGCACGTCGTATTGCGGGAAAAGGTGTTTTGGTGGGAGGGGTGTCGATCAAGACATCGTCTACGAAGGGCAATTCGCCGCAAGGGACGATTTTAATTGATGAGTTGGAAATTCACTGTGGAACGGACTTGGCAGATTTTGTGCAGCAGGATGTTGTGATTGAGCGTTTGATTGCTCGTCGTGCTGTAGTCAGCGCCTGTCGGCTGGCTGATGGATCGTGGCAGTTTCCACGTCCGCAGTCGCAAGAGTCCCAGCAGGCGTTACCGCCGATCGATATCGAAGAAAGTCAATTGCGTTGCTGGGATGTTCGCCACGGGATGAAGCAGGCCATCGTCTTGCAGCATGTTCGAGGAGAGTTGCTCCCCCCTGGTCCTGTGAGAGGGAAGTCCGAGCAAGTCCAGGCGACTGGGGATTCGACCGCGTATCGTTTTCGAGGCAAGTGTGGCAGCAAGTATTTCCAGCAGCTTGTGCTGGCGGCAGAATTGACTCCGGAGACGGGGGAGTGGCAGGCGCAGGGAACGCTGCAGGCGTTACGACTGGCGACTGACTGGTTGCAGTCGGGGCCGTGGGAATTGCCCTTTGCCTGGCCGGCTGGTTTGGAGGTCCGTTGCCTTTCCGATGTGAAGTGGGCTGTTCGCAGCCCAGTGGCAGCGTCTGGTTCTGAGCCTGAGCCAGGAACGTCAGTGGTGGCTGCCAGTGATTGGCAGGTCATGATCCAGGCGGAAGTAGAAGAGGGATATGTTAACGATCCTCGGCTCCCCTACCCTTGCACGGATATTAAGGCCACGGTTGCACTGGATTCGACCGGCATTCAGGTCAAGCAGTTTAGCGGTCGTTGTGGCACGTCGAAGTTGACGGGTGAATTTAAGGAGACTGGCTGGAAATCGTCAGATTGGCGAATGTCTGCTCAACTGAAGGATCTGGCGCTGAACGATCAGCTGGCGAGCAAGTTGCCTGAGGCCTGGAAAAAGGACTACCACCGGTTTTCTCCCCAAGGACATGTTGATCTGGACTTAACCTTGCAATCGGCTGCCGGAAAAGTACATACCAACCTTAAGGTGCAATGTCAGAACACGTCCTTTGTATGCGACAAGTTTCCTTATCCGTTGGAACAGGGACGCGGGCTTGTTCAATGGGCGGACGGAATCCTGGTGATCGATAGCTTTCAGGCCAGGGCTCATGGTCAACTGGTCCGTATTGACGGTCGCATCGTCGATCCAGAGAAGTTCTCCAGCGGCTGGGTAGAAGTCTCAACCGCTGGGCCTATTCCTCTTGATGCGCCTTTGCTCGAGGCTTTGAATACCCGCACCAGAGAGGCGATTGTAGCTTTGCAGCCGACAGGGATGGTTACCCTGCACCGGGCCAGGTTTGAACGCACAGCCGAGGAACCGGTCGCTTTGCAGCAGCAGATTGACCTGGAATTGCATGACTGTTCCATCAAGCCAGCAAAGTTTCCTTACCCGATTGATCGGATCCGTGGTCGTATCATTGGGGACGGTCACGTTTGGAAATTTCAAGAGATGATTGGACGTAGTGGCGGTGCTTACGTTCAAGGTACGGGAAGCTGGCAACAGGGGACCAGTAGCAAGGGTTCTCTGGTCTTGAATCTGACTGCCACCGATGTTCCGCTTGACAATACCTTGCGCGAGGCCATTGGCCAGTTGAATCCCAAGACAGGGCGGGTTTGGGAATCCTTGCAGCCACAGGGAACACTCGATCGCTTGACGGTCCAATTGCGTTCTCCAGGCGCGGATGGAAAACCGGAAATTGCTATTCAGGGTCAAAAGTGGCCTCGTCGGGTTTATGCGCCGGATCCAGGACTGCTGGTTAAGCCACAATGGTTTCCCTATCGGATCGATCACGTTACAGGGATGTTTAATTACCGCAACGGTCAAGTGGCTTTGACGGGCATCCGAGGGCAACATGGTAAATCGGTAATTCGACTGGATGGCTCCTGCTTCTTCCCGATGGAAGGACCCTGGGACGCCAAGCTTACTAATTTGACAGTCGACCACCTGCTTGCCGATCACGAATTTGTCACCGCCCTGCCCCTGCCCATTCGTAAAGCGGTTGAGAAACTCAATATTACCGGGCCACTCATGTTGCGTGGCCAGTTGCAACTGGCCAAGGCAATGGAAGGAAGCCGGAAATTAAATGCCCAGTGGGATTTGAAGATTGCGGCGGCCGGTGCGACGCTGGATACTGGCGTACGATTGGACCACGTCCATGGCGGAGTACGATTGTTTGGTTTGTACGATAAGGACGGATTTCGTAGTCGTGGCGAATTGGATATTGATTCACTCTTTTTCCGTAAAGAACAACTCACAAATGTACGTGGTCCGCTTTGGATCGATTCGCGGCAGGTCCTGTTTGGCGCCTGGTCACAGCACCAGGTGGAATCGCAGAAGCCTCAAAGTGTGACTGCAAAATCCATGGGAGGTCGTGTTGTTCTGGATGCGCAAGTGCTTACCGGGGCGGATGCGAGGTTCTTTATGCAGGCAGCTCTGCAGCAGGGTGACTTGGCCTATATTCTGAATCAGCGTGGTGTTAACGCCAAGGTGACGGGCAAAGCCGATGCTACGTTGCAACTCAGCGGTCGCACTTCCGGGGTTCACACGTGGCATGGCCGGGGATCGATTCGATTGAGAAATGCCGATATCTATCAGGTCCCACTCATGGTGGCTCTGCTCAGCCTGGTTAGTGTTCGCCCGCCGGATACGACAGCGTTTACTGCCAGCGACATTAATTACCGAATCCAGTCCGACCGCGTCTACCTGGATCGAATCCGCTTCAGCGGGGATGCGATAAGCCTGGAAGGGAATGGCTGGCTTGATTTTGATAATAAGATCAATCTCAGTTTTTACACGCTAGTGGGTCGTAGCGAATTGCGGATTCCAATAGTCAGTTCCGTACTGGCGGAAGCCAGTCGTAATCTGTTGAAGATTCAAGTGGTTGGGACTCTCGATAAGCCAAGGGTTAGTGGCAGCGCTTTTCCAGAGTTGGATGAAACGATGCAGAATATCCTTAATGATCTAAGTCGCCCCCGATTAGATCCTATCGAGCGTTTGCCACGTACGGGGGCGGAGTGACCAATGGAACCCACGTCAATACCACCGGCAGCCAGCCTTCCTGTTTCTGCTTCGGCTCGCCAAGTCGACCCACAGCATCCGGTGAAGCAGGTTCAGCAGGAAGACCAGGTTCAATTTTCGACGGAATCGGAACAGGTAGCAGGTTTGGGATCGGAGATGGATGCTACGGTCGATCGTCAGAATAGCCCGGCTTCCGGTCGTCAAACGAAGACCGTGAAAAAGAACCCGGTAGGGCCTGAGTCGACAGTTGGAAAGGACTCCCCTGGAGAGACAGGAAATCGACTGGACGTTGAAGGATAGACCCCTTATAAAGACGCCGATTTACAATCCGTAGGACGGTTGGCCAGCAGGTAGTGCGAAGCAGCAGTCGGAAATGAGGATTTAGAGACAGATGCAATTCACCAAGATGCATGGAGCCGGCAATGACTATGTCTATCTTGACTGCTTTGCAGATCCCGTTCCTAACGATCTCCCGGAACTGGCTCGACAGATGTCAGATCGACATTTTGGAGTCGGAGCAGACGGGTTAATCCTGATTCATCCCTCGGAATGTGCTGATGCCAGGATGCAAATGTTTAATGCCGATGGTAGCGAAGCCGAGATGTGCGGCAATGGAATTCGTTGTGTTGCCAAGTATGTTTACGACCATGGCCATTGTCAGCAGCAGCAGTTGCAGATTGAGACAGCTGCCGGCGTCCTGGCATTGGAATTAACCCTGGCTGATCAGAAAGTTTCCCAGGTGCGGGTTGATATGGGAAAGCCGATCCTGGTTGCTGACCAGATCCCGACCACCTTCGGTGATTCACCCGTTTTGAAACAGCAATTGTCCGTTGCAGGTCGTGAACTGGAAGTGACCTGTGTCTCCATGGGAAACCCGCACTGTGTCGTGTTTGTTGAAGAGCTTACTGATGAGCTTGTTCTGCAAGTGGGGCCTCAAATCGAGGTTGATTCCCATTTTCCACAGCGTGTAAATGTTGAATTTGTTCAGGTGCTCTCCCCGGGGGAAGTGCGTCAGCGCACCTGGGAACGCGGGTCAGGTGAAACATGGGCCTGTGGTACGGGCGCCTGTGCAGTTTGCGTGGCCGGGGTCCTGACAGGAAATACGGAGCGGAGAATCATTAATCATCTGCGAGGTGGTGACCTCGAGTTGCAGTGGGCAGAAGGTGACGAGCACGTTTATATGACCGGACCAGCAGCAGAAGTGTTTCAAGGTCAATGGTCTGTCTGAGCAGCCTGAGTTTGAGCCAAGGAAAACGCATGAGGATATTTAAAGGAAGTCAATGGCTGACAAAAACCGGTGGCCTGCTGGCATCGGTGATGATGCGCAATTGGATGAAAACCCTGGACTCTCAGGTCGCTTTCTATGAGCCATTAGCAGATCCTGCTCACCCACAACACTCCGAGCCATGCATTTATCTGTTTTGGCATGAGTACATCTTGTTGCCGGTTTCGATACGTGGTCACTGCAACGTCGCCATGTTGCTTAGTCAGCATCAGG
>CAZXJC010000493.1:0-2525 GCA_964640885.1 uncultured Pirellulaceae bacterium
CCTGGACTGCTCAATCCGTTCAAACGGCTCACCCTCCTTGATGATTTTTTTCATCTCTGCTTCGATGGCAGCAAAGTCATCTTCGGAAAGGGGATGCTCGAGGTCAAAATCGTAATAGAAACCAGTTTCCAGGGTTGGTCCAAAGGCCAGGCTGACACCTTCGAACAACCGCATGACGGCTCGGGCCATGACGTGAGCACACGAATGTCGCAAGACGGCCAGTGCCTCGGGAATCTTGTTGGTGAAAATCTTTAAAGAGACTTCACCGTCAGCGGGAAATTTGTGGTCGAGTCCGACCACGTTGCCGTCGACTTCGGCAGCCAGGGCTGCTTTGGCCAGTCCCGGGCCAATGTCAGCGGCGACCAGGCCTGGTGTCATCGATTGTTCGTATTGTTTCTCGGAACCGTCGGGGAGGGTAACTGTCAACATGATTGGTTGAGTCCAGTTTCGTAGAGGAACTTCGGAAACGGTCGCCGGTACAAAGGACGAACGGAAGCGCTTCCAGGAAGTTGCTTTCCATTATGGTCGAAAGAGGCTGGGGCGAAACCCCAAATTGGAAACCCTTGCCGGCGTGTGTTACTACCTAGAGGATTTCATGCAATACACGACCCCGGCTGACTGGTAGTGGCCGGTTAAACGGATCGTAGATTTCCGTGTGGGGTGCATAGCCCAGCAAGTGGAAGACGGTGGCAATAAAGTCACGTGGTCGGACAGCTCCGTCAATGGGGAAAGCAGCTTGCTTATCGGTTTTGCCAACAACGCTTCCGCCTCGGACTCCGCCACCGGCCAGGGCAATCGAAAAGGCGGAGCCCCAGTGGTCTCGCCCGGCGTTCTTGTTGAACTTGGGCGTGTGCCCGAACTCGGTGAACATGACAACCAGCGTTTCGTCCAGCAAGCCGCGCTGGTCCAAGTCTTCCACCAGGGCGCTGAAGGTTTGGTCCATACTGGGTAACAAGTGTTGCTTGAGTGAGAAGCTGTGTTTCTTGTGCGTATCCCAGCCGCCCTGGTTTTCGTAGTTATCTTTCTTAATCCGTGTCCAGTTGATTTGGACTAGCGAGACTCCCGCTTCAACCAGTCGCCGAGCCAGCAGGCAGCTTTGCCCAAACCGTGTACGACCATAACGGTCGCGCGTTTTCGTTGTTTCCTTGGCCAGGCTAAAAGCGTTGCCGGCGGTGCTGCCTCCGAGCAGGCCATAAGCTTGCTGGGCATAGATGTCGTAGTTTTGAATGGCCTGGCTTTGACCGAAGGCTGCCGTCCGCTGACTGATTTGGTTCAAGAGGCCCTGGCGTCCATCTAGTCGCTCGCCGGAGATATCCTCAGGAAGGGTCATCCCTGGAACATCAAAACGATCTTCATGCGGGTAGCACTTGATCAGCCAGGGATCGTGTCGGCGTCCCAGCAGTCCTGCATCCTGTCCTGGCCAGGGCTTGTTGCCGTCGTTCCAGATATGTTCGGGGATGGTAATGGCCGACGGTAACTGGCCAGCGTCATTCTTGAGTGCCCTTACCATGGCTCCCATGGTGGGGTGATTGTTGGGGGGTGCGGGCAATGCGCTTTCGCGATTGAGAGGTTGATGTTCGATACCGGTCAACATTTGGTAGCCGCTGGAGGAATGTGAATTGTCGCGCGTCACCATAGCTCGCAGGACGGCAATCTTGTCGGTCAGTTGCGCGACCTTGGGCATCAACTCCCCTACCATCAGGCCGGGGGTCTTAGTAGCGGTGACACCGAATTCTCCACGGATCTCCTCCGGTGCGTCTGGCTTGGGATCCCAGGTTTCATGCTGGGGGATACCGCCGACCAGTCCGAACAGGATGACCGATTTGGCCTTACCGAATCCGGCGCCCTGGGAGGCTTGCGGACTGTTTGCAGCGAGGGAGCGGTTTTTAAGCAGGGAAGCCAGGGAGAGTCCTCCCAGGCTCAGTCCACCGAGGCGCATCATTTCGCGGCGGGTCAGCCCATCGCAAAGTTGTGTATTGTCGCCGTAGATTGAGAACATCAATAGACTCCCCAGGTTTCAACGCCATTTATTGTAGTATCGTCCAGTTGTTTAATGAAGCCTGAGTTTCCTGTTGTTTATAAATTACGACCCGTAAGGCGTCTGCGGGTGTAAGGCCTTGTCAGTATCATGGCCTCTGGATACGATGGTCGGGAAGTCGGGCGGTTAGCTCAGCTGGCTAGAGCGCCACGTTGACATCGTGGAGGTCGTTGGTTCAAGTCCAATACCGCCCACTAAGACCCTCAGCACTAATCGGCATACGATAGTGAATGAGGGTTCTTTTGTTGATTGTTATGCGTTTTGCTTGGTTTGCGTTGAGCGTTATCTGGCGTCCTTGTTGTCGCCGGGGAGATCCGAGACTGACTTGGAATTGGCAACGGCGGTGACGTGTACCTCCAGTTCCTCCATCATCGGCACGTGCGGACGCTGCGCGCGGGTCGCCAGCACCAGGCCCAGCACGTTGTCCCCTCGCAATGGTGGGCAGTGGGTCAGGTTGTTCTCGATGCGGGTTCCCTGGAGTCCTCCG
>CAZXJC010000494.1:0-5083 GCA_964640885.1 uncultured Pirellulaceae bacterium
ACCGGTGCCAAGCGATACCAAAAATGGTCGGTCTCGCCTTCGTTGGCTGCAGTAATGGCCAGCGCGGAGCTGGAACTCGGGCCGGCGGTCAACAAGCACGCGCTCGCAGTTGATGCCCCAAGAAAGTATCGACGGCTGATGGAGGATCGAGCGTTCATCGTGTTTCCTTTGAATTGAGTCGTGGAATGTTGAGGGGCTGAATCGGAGGAAGTCGGTGGCTCGTCAAAGTGGGCGATGAGGGAGGCGAACCCCCGGCATCTTCGGTCTAAACGTCTCGGATAACAAAACTGCGAGAGGACAGGATATGGAATCGCTACGTGACTCAGGATCACAAAACAAATCCCCGAGCACCGAATAGCTTCTCACGATCGTGATTTTAGGGATCGAAAACATTGCGTAAGTCGGAGTCGAAGGCCGCATCTCGAATCGCCCGTTCGTTATTGACCGGAGCCGTGTTTAACCGCCAACGTACGAGGCCAGCGTCGCGCGGGGCTTGCGGCTGCTGGGGACCTGCCTGGATACGATAGCCCGTGCCAAAAGCGGTCAGAATGGACCCGTCGGAAAGAAGTACCGAAGAGGTGGCTTGGCTACTTGGCCACCAGTAGGTTTCCCCTCGCCGTTGACCCGACCAGACATGCAACAAATATCGGTGATCGAGATCCCAGGTCACGCCGTGATCGTGGCTGACCACGGCCTCGATGCCGAACTGCGGGAAGCCGTTCTGGTCGTCGACATATCCCAGTCGTACAACGTAGGTCATGACGATGTCCTGGTTGGGCATCAGGACCAGCGACGGATGATGGCGACCGTAGTCGTAGAGCTTCCTGACCGATGACCAGTGGCGGCCGTCATCCCTGGAGATCGAGATTCCCAGTCCTTCGTAATGGTCCAGAGTCTTTCCTTTCAGCCGTTTCGGGACGTCGGTCCGGCAGGCTGCCAGTAAATCGCCGTTGCCGGCGCGAAACAAGTACGCCTCATTAACGCCCTGCCATTGCGGAACCTTGGTTGATTGGCTCCACGTTTGCCCTTTATCGGTACTGAAACGGATGCTGGCCTGCGAACTGGTCCCTGATTGCGCGTAGCCCGTCTCCGCATGTTGAGTGAGCCTGCCAGTTCTGGGATGACGATCAACCAGTGGTGGATCCCAGATGGACCAGGGCTTCTCGTCTGACGTCCGTGCAATCGCTACGGGGTCGCCCCAGGATTGGCCATAGTCCGAACTGAACCAGCGTGAGGGGCGTCCAGTTCCAACGCTGCCTGTCTCGTAAAAAACCAAACTGCCATTGCCGAGATAAGCCAGGCTCGTACCCAGACCGATCGATGCTTTTCCATCATCGCCGCTGCGCGCGGGTCGAGGATCCGTCCACGTCGCTCCACGGTCGTCGCTGGTCAAAACGAAGGCCCGATGCGGATAGTCACAACCGACCAGCATCAGCAACCGGTCCTTCTCCGGCATGTTGACGATGTAAGGAACTGCAACCACTCGATTCCAACGCTCGGTAACGATTTGGAATTGTGCCGGCAACTGAAATCGCGCGGCTTGGCCGTTGAGCTGTTGGATTTTATGTGGCTGCCATTCAGCTCGTCCCAGCGCTGGAAAAATAGCGACGCTGAACAAGAGTAGCCGCCCTAGCGCTGCGAATCTTCTGCTGGCCAACTCCGGCGCTGGTCGTTGAAATAATTGTTTGTTCATGAAAGGTCGCTCTGCAATGGCTGAAGCGGTTTTTCTAGTGAAGATAGGAACTTGTCCGTCTCTCGTCGACCCGAGGGCGGGAGACCAGTGGATTATCGTGCATGTGATTCCTGTTGGCAATCGTCAGCGATCGTTACGCTGCGGGAAAAGGCCCTTTTGCAGGACTTCAGGCAGGTGTGCATAAATCCGACGCAGCATATTACCGTTTCGCCTCGTAGCGGGTCGCAACCGATACTGTCGGCGCATGAAGAAACCCTAGTTTGCTAGGGGTTAGCGTTAATACGAGAAACCTTGCGAACTAGGGAAGTGGGCGATGAGGGACTTGAACCCCCGCCATCCACGGTGTAAACGTCGTCGACCCAGCGCAAAAACGTTCCTAAATGCTAACGGGTGCGTACAAGTGCGACCCGCTGTGCGTGGCAGAGTGTAGCAGACCGGAGCACTGTTAATCAAGGGTTTGCAAAGCTGCGCAGAGGCAGTTGTAAGTATTGTAAGTAGTCGCCGGGAAGTTTCTTGGTGGGAAAGCGATTTACCGCATTGATGGCTGACATTGTCATTGCGTCACGGTGTGGGTTACAATTGGTTTGTATAGCTGATTCACATGCACAAGCGCCACCGGGGATGTGGGAAAACACCGCAACCCTTTTTTGTCACAGCGCCGTTGGCGAACAACGTTGAGTGGAGTTTGCGTGGTGTGTTTTGGTTGGTGCGCAGAAGCAAAAAGAAGACGGCTTCAGGCTCGAATCAGTTCGACCCGCAGGGGAAAAACCGGAGGATAGATGATCAATAGAAGAACTATGCTTCAAGGGGTCGCGGCCAGCGGTGTGGGGGCAGCTTTGGGGTCCTCGCTTGTCCCTGCTATGTTAGAGGCCAGCCAAAAAGAATCAGACGCTATCGGCAAACCCAAGCGTGTTATCTTTTTCTTGCAGAACAATGGTTTTCATACAGATACCTGTATCCCCGTAGGTATGAAACAAAGTGCTTCATTGTCCGGCGCGAAGTTGCCCCAGTCGATAACGCCACTGGAACCCTATTTGGAAAAAATTAATATCATCAATGGTCTGCATGGTCTGCATACCACACCCACTCACAGTGCGTATTATGGTGCCCTCGGTGGATACCCTGGTGGCGAACACAGGGCTCCCAGCGCAGAGACCATTGACTACACCATCAGCAACTTGCTGCCACAGACGATACTGCCTCATCTTCGCATCGGCATGGGAGACCTCTCCAGCATGGAAGGACAGCCATCCGTGACGGCTTTGTCCGCTTCCGGAGCGGGGAAGCCGCTTTACATGCATTGCAATCCGAATCATCTTTACCAAACGCTGTTTGGCAGTATTGCGGACGGAGAAGTGAAGAAGCGATACGAAGCTAAATCGCGTATTTTTAGAGAAGTGGAATCCATTGCGGCCAAGGGAAAGAGTGAATTGCTGGAAGGTGATTTAGCACGCTATGGATCCTATGTTGATGGCTTCAGTGACATCAATGATTTACGAGCGAAACTTAGCGATTATTCCGAGCCGCTCAAGAAATATCAACCGGAACATAACGACAAGTATCTTTCACCGCAGTATGAAACAGAATGGCATGACGCCCTGCTGGATATAGGCATTGCTGCACTTCAATCTGGCTTGACGAATACCCTGACCATCGCCTCAGGACGCGGAGATGTCTGGGGTTCATGGGAAGGCCTGGGAGTGGAAACCACTGGCCACTTCTTAGGACACATGGAACAGGAAGGAAATCCCATCTGGCATAAAATCCGCCAGTATAACTGCCGCATGCTGGTGAAACTGATGAAGTCCCTCGAATCTGTGCCTGAAGGCAATGGAACGATGATGGACAACACGCTCATTGTCTACACCAGCAATAATGCTGACAAACAACATACGAATGGGTCTACTTGGCCCTTTATCCTTCTAGGGAATTGCAGCGGGCGACTCAAGACCGGCCGCTTTATCCAGTTTGATCGAACACGGCCGATCAATGCCCTCTACACAACGATCCTTCATGCCATTGGATCTCCTTGTGATCGTTACAACATGGATAAATCCAGTGCCAGAAAGTATGACTCTGGCACCGGGCCTCTGGAACAACTTTTTGCTTTAGGGCGACGAAGCAATGATGACTTTGAGAAAGGTTGTTGGTGTTTCGTTTGTTGTGGCGGCGTGCGTTTCGCTGGTGACGCCAAAGCTTGAGGCAGATGATTCAACGCGGTTTAGTTCCCGGGTTAAACCCTTTTTGAAAAAGTATTGCATTGACTGCCATGGTGTTGATACTCAAGAAGGTGATGTTGCCTTTCATGAATTAAATGGGATCAACGCCGACAACTCCCGTTTGTGGAAAAGCATTTGGGAACAGGTAGCCGTGAAGGAAATGCCTCCCCAGGAAGGGACTCAACCCAAGCTCGAAGAGCGACGACAACTAGCTGAACTTATTATCGCTGAAATGCAGCGCGTCCTTAAGGACAAGGGTGGTTTTCATGAGCACCTTCATCCATCCAAAGGCAATCTTTTAGATCATGAGTTGTTGTTTGGTGAATTACCAAAGAACCTGGAACCGACATCTTCTCCGGCTCGCATCTGGCGTTTGCATCCGCAGGAGCACTTCACCAGGCTTAACGAACTCGTAACCATAGTCCCAGCTTACAACCCCGAAAATCCCGGAGTGAGAACGCGTGGTGACCATGTCCCCGCAAATTACAGGTTCGGGGTCAATACTTACCTCGGCATTCAAGACACTGTTGACTGGGTTGGCGCATCTTTCTCTCTTCATTCCGGCCTTGAGAAAATCACTCCCGTGTTAAGTACCAGGGTAAAACGTGGACTGCAAAACTACCCCCACCTCTATTCAGTCAACAGCTCTGAAACCTTGCGAATTGCCAACGATGCAGAAGCGATCATTCGCTTTCTGGCCTACGGTCCCAAGGGTAAAGAGTTTCAATTTGTAGATAGTGTGAAAGATATAGATCAAGAGAACAAAGGGAAAGCGATCTACAAGGGCCGAACAATTCAAACGAAGCATGGTGTTCCCGAGGGCGTCTATTACCGCAAAGCATCAAAGCGGCCGATCACCCCGGTCTTTCACCTAATGGCTGAACCTGGTGTCAGTGATGAGCGACTCAAGGCAACCATCGCTTTTCTGTTCGAAGCCTTGACGCTCCGACCACCGACTAGGGAGGAAACCGCCGCCTATCTCAGGATTGTCAAGCAGTCTATCGAGGACCTTGGGAAAGAAGAGGGGGCCATCCTGGGCCTGACGCCGATCTTTCTCGTCCGCGCTGGTCTCTTTCGCCTGGAACTGTGCAAGTCCGGCAAACCTTATAAGTATGGCCGCGTCTTGTTACAGTGTCTGGATTTGGCTTTGGCCATCAATGCTGCCTTTTCT
>CAZXJC010000495.1:0-4238 GCA_964640885.1 uncultured Pirellulaceae bacterium
GGCACAGGCAAGCAGAGTAATTGCCAACTCCGGATTCATGGGAAGATAGATGGCAACCCGGTCGCCTTTTCCGATTCCGATCTGCCTGAAGCCGTTGGCCATCTGGCAGACTTCCCGATAGAGATCGAAGAAGGTCAATACTCTCTTGTCTCCGGGTTCACCTTCCCAGATAATCGCCGCCTTGTTACCACGGGTTTCCAAGTGGCTGTCGAGGCAGTTATACGAAGCGTTCGTTTCACCACCTACGAACCACTGGGCAAACGGTTCATCCCATTGCAACGTCTGATCAAAATCCTTAAACCAGTGCAGCTCTTCTCGCCCCAGCCGCTCCCAGAAAGCAACCGGATCCTGCTTGGCCTCTTCGTAGAGTTTCTCGTAGGCCTCGCTCGAATCGAGCTGGCAACGGGCCGCAAATTCCTCGCTCGGCGGAAACAGGCGGTCCTCTTCCATTACCGAATCAATCTGTCCGCTCGTGTTTTCGGACATTAGTGGATCCTTTTCTGTGCAAAGAAAAAACTCTCCGGCCGTTCCATTCGCTTAACCAGCTGCCAAACCGTTCGGAAAGCAGCATTCACCGGCAGAATCGGAAATTCTAAGACGCCATTTGAGGCCTGTCAAACCAGCCTCACCTGCTCCGCAAGGGGCTGGCAAGCGTCCCAGGGGTCCCCAACCAGACAGGCTACGGAAGTTGACTCAAAAACCAAACCAATTCGTGATACCCAGCCGCAGCAGAGTCACCATACTTCCACACATTTCACGCAGATTTATTTTCGACTGGCCACGCGTCCGATTCGCAAAAATGATCGGCACTTCCGCAAACCGGGCACCGACCCGCCGAACACGCCAGAGCACCTCCTCCTGGAAGGAAAACCCTCGAGAACGAAACTGGGAAAAATCAACCTGGTTCAATATCTCAACTCGGTAACAGCGATAAGCACCACTACAGTCCCGCACCGGCAAACTCAAGCAAAGACGAGTCCAGCGATTCACCAGCCAGCTGATCAGTCGTCGTGACCGGGGCCAACCGGTCGTCGAGCCACCGGCAATGTATCGAGAACCAATCACCACATCCGGTTCCTGCTCGGTAGCCTGCTGGCGAGCCAGCAACAGGTCCGGCAGGTAGCGTGGATGGTGACTAAAATCGGCATCCATGATGATCACCCAGTCGTACCCTTGCCGCTGGGCATACTGAAACGCTTCGATCGTGGCGGTACCAAGACCAAGACGACCGGATCGATGGAGGCAGCTTAGCTGTGGATACTGGGCTGACTTTTCATCACACCAGCGTCCCGTGCCATCCGGAGAATTGTCATCAACCACCAGCACATCCAACTGGGGAACGTGCAAGAATATCTCTTCAACTAAAGAGGGAAGATTTTCTATCTCGTTGTAGGTCGGGACCGCGACCAGCAATCGCTCGCTGACCTCACTTGACTTGTCCTGTCCATCCATCGTGAACCGCCGAACCCGTTACTTGTCATTGCCTGGCACCGAGCCAACCGAACCAGTACCTCCCATCAACGATCGACTAATGTGCGATAATAGTCAATAGACTGCTGCAAACCTTCCGCCAGGCTGAAACGCGGATGGAAACCGAGCAAGTCCTTGGCCAGGCTAATATCGGCCAAGCTGTGACGCACATCTCCCTCACGCGCTGGCTGGTGCGTTGGCTCGACATCCAGTTCCAGCATTTTATTAAGTAAGCCGATCAGTTCCAGCAAACTGGCCTGCTCGCTTGTTGCCAGGTTAATCACGCGACCGGCTACACCGTCGGCCTCGGCGGCCAGCAAGTTACCGAGAACAATATCTTTGACAAAAACAAAATCCCTCGACTGCTCTCCATCCCCAAAAATGACCGGCTGTTTCCCGCTCAACATGGCACGAATGAAGAGCGGAATGACTGCCGAATAGGGACTGCCCGGATCCTGTCGCGGACCGAATACATTGAAGTACCTTAAACAGACGGTTTCTAAACCGTAAGCCTTGTAAAAAGAGCGACAGTAGTGTTCACCGGCCAGCTTGGAGGCAGCATAAGGTGAAACCGGAGCGACCAGGTCAGTCTCCGTTTTGCAGGCCTGTGGGCGGTCTCCATAAGCACTGCTGGAAGCCGCATAAAGTACTCGCCGTACCCCTGCCTGGCGTGCCTGATCTAACAGGATGAGCGTTCCTGTCGCGCAAATAGCATGCGTTTCCTGGGGCTGCGATAGACTCCGATGGACGGATGCCAGGGCCGCCTGGTGGAAGACTACTTCCACACCCTCCACGGCCCGTGCCACGACTGCATCGTCTCGCACATCTCCTTCCAAGAACTCAACATCCCCACCCAAATCCGCAATGTTCTGCTGGTAACCGGTACTCAGATTGTCGAGGATACGGATCGATTCGCCACGGGCCAGCAGGGCTTCAACAATGTGCGAGCCAATAAATCCCGCACCACCAGTAACCAGGTATCGTGGCATTATCTACCTATGACTGCCGCATACGGTCCAACAACTGCCGCTGACGCTCCAGCGCATCGGCGGAGACCTGTTGATGATCTGCACTGAGCGGATGTTCCCCGTCGCGTCGAATGAACAAAGTAACTTCGTCATCCGCGTCTGCTGCCGACGGCCTTTCCTTATCGAGCGGAGCTACCACCGTCCATTCCCGCCCCACCGCGGGCGCATCCTCTGACGAGGACGTTGTCAGTGGCGAAAATTCTTCGGGCTCCGCGGACTCCGGACTGGCAACTACCGTTTCCGATTCCAGTGGCAACAGTGGTTGCGGTGGCTGCTCCGTTTCCTGGACAACTTCGGGCGGCAGAAATTCAGCAGCAGGCTCCCCGCTATCCTCATCCAGGGACCCGATCTCGATCACGTCTACCGACCCGTTCTGGTCAACAGGAGTCGATAACGGCTCCGCAGCAAAGTCATCCAATTGACCAATCTCGATCACGTCTTGAACCGACTCACTCTGGTCAACAGGAATCGATGACGGCTCCCCGGCAAAGTCATCCAACTGACCGAACTCAATCACGTTGGAGGTAGGAGCAACTGATTCCTCCGCTGCAAACGGCGTGGGCAACTGTTGCAATTCAGCCCAAGCCACCTCCACGATCCGCTGATCAATCCCTGGCACCTGTTGAGCCGCCGCCGCTAACAAGGCATGGTCGCAAAGCTGGTTGATTAAACGTGGCACTCCATCAGTCAACTTGTGTACCGCCGCCATTGCCTGGTCATCAAATATTTCCACCAGTTGTCCACCGTTAACCGACTGCAACTGCGTCTTGATATAGGTCGCTGTTTCTTCTCCCGTTAACGCTTCGAGATAACACCGACAGGCCAGCCGCTGGTTAAAGGACTCCATGCGAGGATGGGCAAACTGTTCCTCCAGCCGTGTCGTACCAGCCAACACCAGTCGTACACGTGCCTGGCCACCGCGAACCAGGTTCGTCAACATACGAATCTCTTCCAGTAACCGCCTCGATAAAGTTTGCGCTTCGTCGACAATCAGTAACAGGCCATGCTCGTTTTCAGGACCAGGCTCCAAAGCTTCCATGAGGGCGAACCGCAGTTCACCCTCAGACCGATCTCGATAAGGCAAATTCAACTCGAAGAGCAGATTCTGCAACAAGGCACGCGAGGTACAAAGTCGAGCACTCGACAACATCGCTACCTGGAAGACTTTCTGGTAGTGCGCTGCCAACAGGTGGCAAAGCAGCGATTTGCCCGTGCCAACTCCACCAACGATCAGCGCTGGACCCTCGGCTCGCTCAATCACGCGTGCAACCGTCCGCAAGGTCTCTTCCCATGCTTCCGTCGGCACGTAAAAATCAGCTTGCGGAGGTGCTGGAAAAGGCCGCGCGTCAAACTGAAAATAACTCTGGTACATCGTTGCCGCACCCTCACACAAAACCGACGGTCAGGTATCTATTAAATCGGCCGTTTTCCCCGGTTTACTTCAATTCGACCGCCCTATTACCGCACATTCTTGGTTACCCAACCGGTGTCGGCGCTAAACTGGGTGAAGTGGAAACAAATTAGCAGCGCGCAAAGCAGCCAGCGACTGGGAACCGGCTCCCAAGCTAGTACAATGAAATAACCAGCCCCAGACAGGTTCTCTCAGCATTTCTCACCCGGGGCACTAGTTTTGCCAGGTTGTTTTGTCATGTTTCAAGTCAAAATCTGTGGGATCACCTCGCTGGCCGATGCCCAGGCTGCGGCCGACGCCGGAGCCGATGCAATCGGATTGAACTTCTA
>CAZXJC010000496.1:0-3692 GCA_964640885.1 uncultured Pirellulaceae bacterium
TCTTATCAAGACTCTTAAGGCGTAAAAATGCGTCTGACGAATAGAAGTTGATATCCATAATTTGGGAATTTAACTCTGATACAAACGCATCGGCAGAATCGGTGTCCCGTACGCGCTCAAGGCGCTTGGCTAGATACTGCGCGTGCTGCGATTGCTCCGCGACGTCATCGGGCCAGAGCGTTTCGTGGATTGACGGTAAGTCGATAACCGCGTCCACATCGAAGGTCATTTTTGCGTCGGAAGGAACTAGTGCGACGATTAAAACTGTCGTTGCAATAGGAGCTAGCATGAGGCCAATACGACCTCCACCAGATACAATAGCACTCGCCCCACCACGGCCTTCTAACGGGATCCAGCGACTGATGATGGTTGAACTCGTTGGATACGCTCCGGACTGACCCAACCCATACGCCGCGCGCGTGATGAGTAGCATCACGAAACCACCGGCAAATCCCATCAGGGCGGTAAAGACCGACCACGTGAGGATATAGATGGTCAGCATGCGTCTGGCACCATAGCGATCAGACATCCACCCCGCCGGCACCTGACCGAGCGCGTAGGTCCAGAAGAACGCACTCATAAAGTTGCCCATTTGCTGTTTAGTGAGTCCCAAATCCTGACGAATAAAGGGTTCGGCAATGCCAACACAGAAACGGTCGAGGTACAGTAACACTGCCATCAGAAACGCGGCTGCAATGACGAGATAGCGTCTTCGCGTGGGTTTTGGATTCACGGGTGTCATGACGGCACATTGATAGCTAGAAGAGAATCAGCCTTAAGGGGCTGATTCTAACACGCACCGACTCGCACTGGCAAATCCCTCGCGCGCGCGGAAAGCAGGCCTGCACAGCAGCAAGGGTGGAGAGAGGGTTAGCTAGTGGGCCTAGGTATCTCTACCCATGCCCGGCGTCGCGGATGAACTGGGCGCGAGATCTTTTTAGTGCCGGACTTTGATTGTTCGCCTGAAGAATATAGGGAACGCAGGCTAAGCAAAGATTTCTAGCGGCATTCCATCACACATGATCAGCGGGCGGTCTTCAGCATCGTGAATCTGAAAACCTGCCGGGATTCCTAAAGCATGAAATATCGTGGCATGGATATCGGCTGGCGAACAACCAAGCTCTGCTGGCTCAGAAGCAGTAGAGTCTGATTTCCCGTAAGCTCGCCCTCTTTGGATTCCTGCCCCCGCAAAAGCGACCGTGTAGCAACTGGGGAAGTGATCGCGACCTGCTCCCGCATTGATCCGCGGTGTTCGGCCGAACTCCGTTAGAAACACAACCAACGTATCTTCGATCCGCCCACTCTCGATGAGATCGGTCATTAAGGCGTGAGCTGCATGATCCCAGGGGGGGAGCAGGTCATCTTTGAGGCGATTAAAATTGTTGCGGTGCGTATCCCAGTTGTCACCTTGAGCACTATTGAGATCCCCGACCCCCACGTTCACAAATACCAGTGGAACACCGGCAGCGGTCAAACGGCGTGCCAGCATGATGCTTTAGCCTGCAACATGATCGCCATATAACTTTTGCACGGATTTGGGTTCGCGTCCCAACTCAAAGGCTCCCTGCACTTCGGGAGATAGCATCATGTTGAACGCTAATTCCTGAGATGCCCCGGTAAGTGCCGGACCGGATTCCGGCCCTGCCCAGTTCAAGTGCTTATTGAGGTCGCTTAACAAGAGCGACCGCGTGGCGATACGTCGTCGGGTGACGCCCTGAGGGGTGAGGTTGATGGTCCCTGCTACAGGTGATATCCCTTTGAATTTGACTCCCTCACCCGGATGCACGAAAACAGGATCGAATTCCAATCCCAAAAATCCTCCGTATTGCCCATTGAGCAAGCCTCTGTCTGCCAGAGGGTATGGAAGGCTGACACTACGCGGTAAGTTTGCCGCAAGCGATTCGTCGACTTCCTGTGCTTCCAGTTCAATATCTTCCTTCGGTTGGGGTAGGGCAGGAAGCTTTCCTTCGACTTCAGTGAGGCTTGGCTCAGCAAAAACCAGGTCATCGAAGAACGTTGAACTGTCTCCATTCAGCAGAGCCATCGTTACGAACTTGGCTCCTTTATGAATGGGGGCTTCGAGCAGAACTGAAGAGTCATTGCGAACAAGCAGTTGACTGGCGCAGGCAAGTTTCCCATCGACCCAGATACCGGCCGTTCCAGCTGCTGTGGGGTGTACCCCGGGATTTCCACAAACTCCAAAACGAGTGCTAAGAACAAATCCACGTTCTGTCCCGTTAAAGTGTTCTTTGCGGATCTCGTCGATATTAAAGGTGATAAACTTGTTGGCGTGGCAACCAAAACCAGCACGAGGCTTATTCGGACCTCCATCACCGATGAGCCACAAATTACCACCACGACCATGAGTGTCACAGCCCCAGTCGCCAGCGGTTCCGTCGCCAGACACTTGCTTGGAAAAATCGATGCATAATCCATTTGTGGAACGTGTGACGGGGCACTTTGGAGAGGCAGCTTGGCTGATCATCCCGATCAATTCGACGGTCGAACCGTTTGAATATCCGTCTTGCGCATTAAATGTGCCGCATCGATAGTGTCCGGGAGTTAGAACATCGGTACTCAAGCTCACCGAGCGGTATTTTTTGATTTTACTCCAATCAAAGACTGGAACGATTGAGGATTCTTCGAGGTCCTCAGGTTTAATTCTGGACAAGGATTGTTTACTTGAATATCGGTTATCGTCCTTCATTGCGATCGCAACCTGAGCCCCGACGCTCGGCCAGTCTTTGCGGGATGGTAGAATCGGAGCTGCAACGCCACCGCCAATTTCGACTGGCACATGCCCGGTAATATTCCAATAGGCAGCTTTGCGATGATCACCAGCCGTATGGTGTACACTGCGAACGACCGTCAGTTCGTGAAGCATTTGAGACATCTTGGGCAAATGTTCGCAGACTTTGGTTCCCGGGATCGACGTGGAGATACGGCTAAATGAACCACGTATCTCTGCCCCGGCTTCCGGCTTCATATCAAAGGTGTCGATATGACTCATGCCTCCCCAGGTGAACATGACGATTACATTCTTGGCTTTACCAAAAGCCGGTAGAGCGCGTGGGGTTGCCGCTGCAACCGGCATAGGAGCTATAGCTCGCATGCCGCTTACTGCAAGTCCTGAAATGCCAAGCTGTAGTAACTGTCGTCTATTTATCATGCTAATTGAGCGTTGTTAGTAGATTCCCAGCTGCAATAGTCCTGCCTGTCGTGTCGATGGTCACATTACGTTTAGGTTCGCAGGCACCCATTGCTTGACCTTTTGAATTCCTCAATTCCAAGACTCCACTTGGCTATGAAGTTATCCTGCCGATTGTCCGGCCTTTCTGATCATGCAAGGCATGAGTTGTCATTTGGTTAGTTTAGTATACCAAACCAGATGCAATAGTTTCCTGGATTTGACAATTTCATTAAGAACTATACTACCCTTCGCAATTTCCAGCCAGTCAAATGTTTCAGCGGCCTTGTCTGCTCATTCAACATATTCTCCCAGCGATCGATGAGTCGTTTGGCTAGCTCTCCAAAGGTCATATTTGGACCCGCCTGAAATCCGTTGTCGCGTTGTACTTTACAGTTCAAGGAAGAAACCTTTGCTGGGTCGTAGCCCCTCATCGCCTAGCTGCATCGCCTGCAAGGGTTTGTCCATGCGATGACACAAACGGTTGTGCCCTTTTCGATCTTGT
>CAZXJC010000497.1:0-2779 GCA_964640885.1 uncultured Pirellulaceae bacterium
ATCCGCCGGGATGGGATAATCCTTAGGTTGCAGCAACGGCAGGTCATCGGGCAGATGCTTGATAAGCATCTCCTTGAATTCGATGGTCATGGGTGGTCCCACATGAACCTGCATGGCAAGTACACCATCCAGGGAACGACCCTTCTCGTCGAAATCGATAAGGTCGGCAGTGGGATGTCCATCGATCCAGTGACGATGACGGTTCCCTTCCACCAGGATGCGATACTCGTGCCACTGACCGGGAGCGAATTGCTTGACTTCAAACTTTCCGACCACCCAACGATCGCCCTTGGGATCGACAATCACCTTTTCCCCCGTATGAGAAAGTATGCGACGTCCCTTTTCCTCGTAGAGCATGCCGTTGTATTCGGGTTTGTCGGCCACAATGTCGCATTGGTAACCAGTTAATACGTCGCGCCCACGTTCGGGAGCGTGAGCGCTACGGTATTGAATCCCACTGTTACCTCCCTTGGTAACCCGCACCTGGACTCTGAGGTCAAAGTTGCGAACGGTGGCAACTTTCCAGGTAATAAAACGGTTCATCTTCAACGTGCCATCGGCTTTCCCGATGAGTACTCCATTCTTGTGGGACCAGAACTTCGAGTCGCCCGACCAGCTACGAAGCGGGTTACCAGGACCAATCAGCCTGGAAAACCCAGTCGCTCCCGGACGATTGGCAACGGTCGCAGCCGCCACGGGTTTCGGAGGCGTGGAGACTGACAGATTTCCTTGCAGCGGCAGCAGGGGGCCACCCAATTCAGCGACTCGTTTGTCGGTCCGCTTACGGAATTCCATGAGCGTCTTACTGTACTTGGCGTCCTGGGCAAAGTTGGTCAATTCGTCAGGGTCTTTCTTGAGATCGTGAAGGAACTCGTAGTTCCCCTCATCGACGTAACGAACGTACTTGTAGCGGTCAGTACGCAGTCCTTCGAAAGCAGGAATCCGCGAACGAACTGCGAAATGTTCATGAAACGTCTGTTTGCGCCAGTCGTCAGCCTTCCCGGTCGAGACAATCGGTTTGAGACTGTGCCCTTGGTAACGCTCCGGGACAGACACTCCCGCCCAATCAAGGAACGTCGAGGGAAGATCCAAGTTAAGAGCAGAATAGTCGACCACTTGTCCGCGCGCCGACTCGTCAACTCGCGGATCGAAAATGACCATCGGCACACGCAACGATTCCTCGTAATGCGACCACTTACCTGCGAAACCACGGTTGCCCATGTGGTAACCGTTATCGGCGGTGTAGACGATGATCGTGTTCTCTGCCAGACCCTTCGCTTCCAGGGCCTTGAGAAAACGCCCCATGGCATTATCGATGCCACTCACCATCCGCAAGTATGCCCGCATGTTCGTGCGGTACTTGGTATCGGTATTCCAGCGCCAGAAGAAGCGTTCTCGGTTGATCGTAGTCTTCAGGAAAGTCGGTTGGTTCTCAAAAATCTTGGGATCGTTCAGTCGAGGCGGAGCAATCTCATCTTTCTCATATAAACCATCGACTGCCCGTGGCCAGGGAAAATGTCCAATCCCTGGTCGCCGATCACTATCTTCCGCATGACAGGCGTTAAACCACATGTTCAGCGCAAAAGGTTTACCCTTGGGATGGTTTTCCAGGAACTCGATACCGCGATCTACGATCAACTCGGTCTCGTGACGCAAGGAACCATCTGGTTGCTTCTTGTAGAAAGGATTGCGACCAATCCGGTGAAAGACATCGAAATGATCCTCAGGCTTCCAGCCCTTGGGCATCTTAGCGTGCCATTTGCCAGCAAACCCCGTCCGGTAACCAGCCTTACGAAGCAGGTCGACGTAGAGTTCCCGGACCGCCTCGGGACGGGCAGCGTCATGCCTGCCCGGTGTGCCATAACTGCGTCCAGTAAGACCGGTCAAGATCGTGGTACGACTGACCCAGCAGATCGACTGGCTGACGCAGGCATTAGAGAATCTCGTACCACGGGCAGCCAGCCCATCGATGGTCGGTGTTTTGACCAGGGGGTGACCGTAGCAAGCAAGCGAGCTGGCAGTCTGATCATCGGCAAAGAAGAAAACAATGTTGGGTGGTGTTGGTTCTTCCGCAGCCAGCAACGGAACACACGAACAGAACGCGAATAACGCAAAAATAATTCTCATGAGTAAAAGCCTGTTTATCCCGAGGTATGTCCAGGTCCAGTTAAGAGTCATCGAGCACGATGCGTCCTCATCGTAGCACGTTTTCACTGGCAAAAGGAGGTTGGGCCAAGTCGATTTCGGCTGCCACACGCAACCTGTCAGAACCACGATCGAAATGCTCAATTCCTAGACAAGAAGCTCGGGCAAGATTCCCGTGCTATTACCAAAGGTGTCGACCGGGACGCCAGCCTGTTGAAGCAAGGTAAGCCAGAGGTTGCCCAGCGGAGTATCTTCTTTCGGCAAGACAACGCTATGCCCAAGCTTGATTCCCTGGCCGCCTTTACCAGCAACAATCGCCGGAACGTCCTTGATCATATGACCATGACGAAGGTTGGTTCCCCAACTTAGGATCGTATTGTCGAACAAGCTCGATCCGTCTGGTTCCCTGGTCCGCTTGAGAACTTCTATGAACTTGGCCAGCATCTCGGTGCATTTCTTGTCCCGGAGTTGATTGGCCGTGGTACGGGTTGGGGATCCGCCGTAATGACTCAACGCATGCGGATCGTAATTCATTCCCATGCTCTTGATGACGGATGCGACAGGCTGTCGATAGGAGACCACAGAGGTTTGTTGGGTCTGCAGAGCCAGGGCGATCAACTCGTAGGTAAGCAGG
>CAZXJC010000498.1:0-4207 GCA_964640885.1 uncultured Pirellulaceae bacterium
CATACCCAGCAGATCGTCAAGGAGTTTGGGGACCTGCTACATGCCATCTCCGAAGGACTGAACGAAGACCGTCTTGTCGATCGTGAAGAAGCTGAAAGCATTCGCAAGGAATGGGAAGACCTAAAACGGGCAGGGGAAGCCTTTGTAATTGCCGCTGAGCGACGAGCCGAGATTTAATTCCTGCCATTGAAGGGACTTGCGACCACGAACCATAATCGGTCTCAACGGCAGTTTTAAAGTAGTTTGCCGTTGCATTGAGCCCTTCATCGACCGATAATAATCCGTGTACATTCTCCGTGGTTACCATCTCTACAGATGTAAGGATCGCAAGATGCGCTCAAACGGATTAGATCGTCGCGACCTGCTACAGGTTGGCTGTTCTAGCTTCTTGGGACTAACGCTTCCCGGCCTGCTCACTCAACGCGCAAAGGCCAGCAACGGACAAAAGCACAAGAGCGTCATCCTGGTCTTCCAAACCGGCGGTGGCAGTCACATCGATTCTTTTGATCCGAAACCGGACAACTCAACCATTAAGGGTGAGTTCACTCCGATCGCGACAAAGCTTCCCGGAGTTCAATTCACTGATCGCGTACCGCACCTGGCGGCCCATACTGACAAGCTTGCTATCATCAGGTCACTAGCTCACGGCGACAACCGTCATCTATCGGGCACTCACAACACACTCACCGGAACCCCACAGGTCTTTCGTGGCAACGCTAATGAAGACAAAGAATTGTCCCGCTTGGACTGGCCCTGCTACGGCGGCGGACTGGAACATTTCCGCCCTTCCAGCAATGGCTTACCCTCCCAGGTAACAGTCCCCATCCCACTGATCGAAGGCTCCTTGACGTGGCCCGGCCAGCACGCCGGTTTCCTGGGTCCCAAGTATGATCCTTTCCAGGTCAATTCGGATCCCAATTCCAAAGACTTCAAGGTCTCCGGAATTCAGTTGCTCGATGGCCTCACCACGAGTCGCTTGACTAATCGAAAAGAACTTCTGACCGACCTCAACAAACAAGAACGTGCCCTCGATCAACTTGCTCAACAGACGCAGTTCACCAGTCAGCAAGAAGTCGCCTACTCCATGCTGGCTTCGGGGAAACTGACCAATGCTTTTGACGTCAGCAAGGAACCGGCCAAACTGCGAGACAAATATGGTCGCTGTCGCATGGGACAATCCTTGCTGCTAGCCCGCCGCCTGGTGGAACACGGTGTACCCTACGTGCAGGCCAACATGGGCCATGTCCAATCCTGGGATACGCACAGCAGTAACTTCCCCAAGTTGAAGGACAGGCTGCTGCCAGGTATTGACGTAGGTGTATCAGCTCTAATCGACGATCTCGAAGAACGCAACATGCTCGACGACGTGCTGATCATCGTAGTTGGCGAATTCGGTCGCTCACCGAGCATCACCAAGAATGGCACCGATCCCAAGCCAGGACGTGGACACTGGGCACCCTGTTACACCGGACTGTTTGCCGGCGGTGGAGTGCGTGGTGGGCAAGTCATTGGCAAGAGTGATAAGAACGGTGGCTATCCGGCCAGCACTCCTTATCATCCCAATGATATTGGTGCCACCATCTACCAGACGCTCGGTGTCGATCCGACGTCGATGATCGTTGACCAACAGGGTCGACCGATTCATCGCAACACAGGTAAGGTTCTGGACGTTCTTTACAGCGGCTAACCCTGGGCACAATCGCTCAACTGTTGCATCCAACGCTGCACCTGCATGGCATCTGCGTACGTGGCTCCTCGAGGAACTGCTTGCTGACCACTGGCAACACGACAAAAACATCGCTGTTCTTCCGCCATCATCCCAGTGGGACCTGATTCATCAGTCCGAATTTCCAGGGCCATGGGCCACTCAGCTTGCTCGGACCAAACTTCGATCGGACGGGGGTTAGGTGAGAGCCGTGCCGCCCATCCGTCTCCAAACACTTCGGTTCGATCGATACCGCGAGGCGGCATGCCGGCTGGCGTCAGGTAGGAAGCGGCAAAAGACGCAACTGGCCCATCGTTCCAGTGCAACTGAGCTAGGGCCAGGTCGATCGCACCGCTGCCGGTACGATGGTACTGAGCGGTCATCCGATCCGGTTCCTGGCAATCGAGTAGAACCTGCACGCAATAGAGATCTTGGACCATGGCAGCATGCAGAGGATTCTCTCCGGCAAAGTCTTTCACGATCGAAGCTGGGCGGTGACGCACACAATCAATGTGTGCGATCGGTCCCTTCTTCGCCACTTCCTCACGCAAGGCACAAAACTCACTGTTAAAGAGCAGGATATGCCCGATCATCAGGTTACTGCTGTCTTGCTTCACGAGGGAAGCCAAGCTTTCAGCATCAGGCAACGAATCGGCTATCGGTTTTTCGAGCAAGACCGTTTTGCCAGCTTCTAACAAAGCCCGTGTCACCTCAACATGAGCTGCAGTACTGCAGGCGACAATCCAGGCATCGGCGCCCGATGCTTCAATGGCTTGTTGCAAATCGGTCCAGCCCGGCACATCCGGAAGTTCTTCGTGGGCCGCCTTAAGACTCTCTTCACGACGGGCCAGGATCGCCACCAGTTCTGCCTCAGCCAGGCGGTTGAGGGTCAAGGCATGCAGACGGCCAAACCGTCCCCAACCAACGACTCCCACACGCAACGGTGTTTTAGACTTAAGTTCTGTCATAAGCTCATGATGACAAAACTATCGCGGTGTGCCTACCAGCCCATCCTGAACAAACACATTGACGTGCGCAACCCTCTCGGGCCATAATAGTTAACGTTGCTCTGATGACACGACGAACTTACCTTTAGAGTACTATTCCGAGACGACTGCCATGAAATCCACCCGCTGCACTGGACCATTAACACGTCGCAGTTTCATCGAAGCAGGCTCCCTCTTAATGGGAGGACTGACGCTGGGTGATCTGCTGCGCCGTCGCGCCGAGGCCAATCCTACTGCAACCAGTCGCAACGACACCTCGGTAATTCTGATCTGGCTCCAGGGTGGTCCCAGTCACATGGAGACCTATGACTTAAAGCCTGACGCCCCGCTGGAATTTCGAGGGGACAACAAGCCGATTCAAACCGTTGTCCCCGGCATGGACATCGGTGAGTACTTGCCGCTGCACAGCAAGGTCGCGGACAAGTTCAACTTGATTCGATCAATTTCTCACGGGTTTGCCAATCACGCTGGCGGAGCGGGGCGATTCCTCTCTGGTTACAATCCCCTCAAGCCATTGGACCCGAAAGCTCAGTTCCCTTGCCTGGGCCCAGTAGTCTCACGGATGCTCGAAGGCCAGCGAGACCCCTCAATGCCCCGTTTTGTTGCTGATGCGGCGAATGTTTACGGAGGTGGCAGCGCGGGATTGGGAGGAGCTTATCTCCCCTTCGTGGTCGGTGCCGATCCCAATGCCAAGGGATTCAAGGTTAGCAACCTGTCACTGGCACCCGAACTCAAAGATCGCCTCGATGATCGTCGCGCCCTGCTCAATGCTTTTGATGGCATCCGTCGCGACGTAGATCATTCGGGTCTCATGGAATCAATGGACCATTTCAACCAGAGTGCCGTTAACCTGCTTACCAGTGACAGAGCCCGCGATGCCTTCGATATATCGCAGGAACCCGATCATGTCCGAGAAAAATACGGACGACACAAGTGGGGACAGCGGGCCCTACTAGCTCGCCGCCTGGTGGAAGCCGGCACTAGTTTTGTCACGATGCAGATGCAGAATCCAAGCATCCCGGGCGCCATTGGCAACTGGGACATTCATGCAGTCAACGGGCATCTTTATGACGATGCACAGGCAAGACTGCCCGTCTTCGACAAGGCAATCGCGGCGCTGGTGGAAGATCTTTACGAACGAGGATTGGACAAGAAAGTCATGCTCATCGTGTGTGGCGAATTTGGCCGCACACCGCGAATCAACCCCCAGAAGGGAACTGCATCAAAGGTCATGCAGCCTGGTCGCGACCATTACCCGGGAGCGATGTCGGTGCTGGTTTCCGGCGCTGGGATGCAAACGGGCCAGGTGATCGGCTCCACGAATTACAAGGGCGAGCATCCCCAGGATCGACCGCTAGACCCTAATGACTTGTTAGCGACCGTCTACCGTCACCTGGGAATCGACTATCGCAAGATGGTGCCCGATACGAGTGGACGCCCGGTGCCACTGATTCCGCACGGCGAGCCGATTACGGAACTTCTTTAAGCCTGTTCT
>CAZXJC010000499.1:0-3181 GCA_964640885.1 uncultured Pirellulaceae bacterium
TAAAGTCGTTGCCAGGCCCATCGGCGCCGGTGATCGTCCAGTCTGGGTCGTCGTGAAATGCCTGGTGTGTCTTTGCGAGCGGATCAATCAGCAAGGTTCCATCATGATCTACGGTATAGCTGTCATCGACAGCTATCGGAGCCTGATTCTGACAGGCGGATGTAACACGCGAAGTGACGGTGGGCCGTTGAGACGAAACCGGGAATTCCGCCTTACAAGCAGTGATTGTGTCCAGATCGGCTGTTTCACTAGTGATGCCACCAATGACCGTCAGAAGTTTCCGGGTTTCAAGGGTTTCGAACTGGTGCTTCCTTTGCGTTAATTCCTTAGTTCGAGGGCGGCTAGAGTTTCTTCGACGGTTGAGGTTGCGGATGCGACGCATGTTATGTTGATCTCCATTTAGGGGCTTGCGAATGAAGACAGCTGCGGTCGCAGCCAGGTCTACACGGGGGTAATGCGTAAAGCTTCCTTGTGCCCGACAGCGATTTCTTGAAAAATAAAAAAAGTGGTGGATAGTTCGTTTAGACTGAGATTAGTGGTCTAGGCGTTGCTCATGAGCTCCTAGTGGCGATAATGGGCCAATGCGGAAGAGGGCTACACTCTACTGGGAGGCTAGATCAGTGCACCGAAAAGTCGTGACAAACAAATCGTCAAGAACCTGTACGCTTACTCGCGTCGCGTGGGTACTTGTTGGGTTCTTGCTCGCGGGAGAAGGTGCAACCACCGGTGCAGAGATAAGCGCCTGGCCGCAAGCTGGCGGACCCCAAGGGCAATGGATCGTGGAAAATTCAACGGCGCCGGTTTCATGGAGTGTTACAGAGGATCGTAACGTGGCCTGGAAAACGACGTTGCCCGAGGGGGGGCAGAGTACCGTCATCGTTTGGCAGGACCGGCTGTTTGTCACCACCAACGCTCCCTGGCCCAAGGACTCCCCTAAGAAAGCCAATGGTCGGGACGTTGTCGGGTATTGCCTGGACGCCTTTAACGGCAAGATCCTTTGGTCGGTCAAGTTACCCGGCATTCGCGATATGAAATATGCCGGCATTTTTAGCGATTCGACATCTCCATCTCCCGTGACCGACGGAAAACATGTTTGGTTCTTTAATGCCAGCGGTTACATGGGATGTTGGGACTATCAAGGAAAGAAAGTCTGGACGCGGGCGTGGCAACCGCGACAGCGTCATCACTCGCGGCAGTTCGAACCTTACTTGGTGGGTGATACCATTCTGAACGTCGAGGTTCTGGATAAAGTAGCTGCTCGGGCCACGGCAATGCACAAGGAATTGCCGGCAGGAGTCGAGCCACGGAAACTCTGGACATACATTCACGGGATCGATAAACGGACCGGGAAGGTCAAATGGGTCGCGGACGCGGGGACGGCAATTCATAACACGCCTGCGGTCGGGGCTACCGCAGCGGGAGCACTAGCAGTACTGCACGGGCGTGGCGGTGGACATGCGCCGCCTGAAAAGCCATACGGCTGGTCACTGACAAGCCTATCGCCTGGCCAGGAAGGCAAAACCCTCTGGAACGTGGCGATATCCGGTGCAGGCTCACACGCAACCTCGCAGTTTAATCGGGATGTTGCCTGCTGGTTTCATGGTCCGGAACACTTCGTGGTCGATGCGGTGAAGGGTCTCATCCTGCGAAAGCAGAACATCGAAGAAGACGTCACGGTAACGCGGTTTGATCTGGAGCAGCGGCGCTACGTTACGGAACGTAACCAGACCCTTCAGATCGGTAAAAAAGGTGCGCGTGGTACGCGGATCACGAACCAGGCGAACATTTTGTGTGGCAGCTATCACTACTTCCTGAGTTTGTAGGGACACCTGATCGGTCGTGTTCACACAGAAACAGGAAAAGTTGAATACTTGCAGGTCCCGGCCCTGGTCGATCGGCGAGGCGGGTTGAACTCTGCCGCTGATGAGCGAGTCTGGCGCAAGGCACCTCTCAACGATACGCTCAACTCACGCGGCGTCGATATTGGAGCTGTTGACAAACGCTCTAAGGGAGATGGCTGGGGCCACGTTTCCGCAGCTAGTCCTACGGTCGTCGGTTCGCGGATCTATTTTCCCACCATGTTGGGAATGGTTTACGTACTGAATACTGGTGCGGAGGTGTGGGATGAGAAGGCCCTGTTGGCAATCAATGATATGGGTCCCGCAACGCAAACGTGGAGTTTGGCGTCACTTAGCGTTGCTCACGGTCACATCTACCACCGGACGATGAAAGAAGTCATCTGCCTTGGAAAGCCTTTCACTAAAAATGAAGGTCGCTGATTTCCCCTGGCCTTTTTGGGCGGATTACCATTGGCAATCAATACGGTTTTTACCGATTATAGAAAAATGGAAGCGACCCCACTACAACATCCGCCAGGTCAACTCAGCCGTCGCGATGCGCTGCAGGTTGGGGGCACCAGTGCGCTGGGCATGACATTGAGCGGTTTGCTGGCTCGACAGTCGGGGGCCGCTGAATTAACAGGACAAGGCCCTTCGTTTGGCAAAGCGAAATCGGTGATTGTTCTGTTTTTGCTAGGAGGTCCGCCGCAACACGAAACATGGGATCCAAAACCGGACGCTCCGGAAAAGATTCGAGGAGACCTGAAACCGATTGCATCGGCGCAGCCGGGTTTTCAGGTTGGGGAGTTGATGCCGAAAACCGCAGCGTTGGTCAATGACCTGGCGGTGATTCGTTCGATGTCGACTAATGACAACGCCCATTCGGCGAGTGGCTACTGGATGCTAACAGGGGTTCCACATACGCCTCGCAATAGGGAAACCGATGGCAAGGGTGGTGCTCCGAATGATTGGCCGTGCTTGGGAGCCCAGGTGCGACATGTGATGGGAGACCGCGGACGGTTGCCCGGTGCAATCACGTTGCCGGAGAATATTTGGAATACCGGAATGATTAATTGGTCGGGCCAGACAGCCGGCTGGCTGGGGCCCCAGGCCGATCCCTGGATGTTGATGTGTGATCCGAACTCACCTGACTTTAAAGTTCCAGACTTGGCATTGCGCGAAGGGGATACGCCGCTGCGTGTCAAGTTTCGTGGCGACCTGTTGCGTGAGTTTAACGGCAAGCTGGCAGCTCTGGATCGCGTGGGTGTTGTAGAGCGATGGACGCGGTACCAACAGCGGGCTCTGGAGATGCTGAGTTCTCCGGAAGCACGCAAGGCGTTTGC
>CAZXJC010000500.1:0-9372 GCA_964640885.1 uncultured Pirellulaceae bacterium
CATGATCGATATGCCGAGCAATCTCTTGTCGTTCCGGAGGCTTAATCTACGAATCCGTAGCCCATGCTTGCGGTGTCTCTTTCCAAATCTCGTATGCCTTCGTATGACATTCTCCGCAAACTTGAGAACCTGTAAAGTTTCGATTGCTGGGATGAGCGATCGGCCGTAATCCCAACCCCGTTAAACCTGTTCGCTGCAGTTCCGCCTGGTAACTCTTTAACTGACCTAACATCTCCGTGGAATCCTGAAAACGGGAGCTCAACGATATTCGCTGATAGCGAAGTGGAACTTTGGCACCCGGAAAAACACCCAACGCACCTGCATACATTCCCTTGGGCCCTACCTGGATCAACAAATTGCGGGCAGGTTCTACAACTTCCGGTTCAAAGGTCGGGGGACCAGAGCCGCCAGCCGTCACAACCACTTGAAACTGAGGGAACTTCTTAGCCAGTTGCCGGGACTCTTCCAGGGAACCGTAACAAAGTAATAAATGAAAATCACACTTAGCAGCTGCTAATTTCGGCCATACTCGTGTGAGACTCTCCACCATCGGTTCAAGAATCAAATCCCCATTATTCAAGAGCTTTTGCTGGGCATCACCCAGGACTGCAGTCACCCCTATTTTCTGTTGACCAGCTTGGATGATCTGAAACTCGGGCAACAAACTACGATCGAGCACAACAACGTTGGCAGCCACAAAAGGAGTAGCTTGATTTGAATCTCCGGCAATCAGAGCCACCAATTCCCCGGCAGGCAATTTCAAATCATCAGGCCCCAAACCAACGGCTTGATACTTCATCCTCTGCAAACTGTTGACCGTTAATTGAAATTTAATTTCTGGCTGACGGCCAAAGCGTCGCACCTGGTTGCCTACATCGACCGGCACGACATCCCACTTTTTCAACCTAAGCTGCTGAAGCAACGTATCACGCCTTGCCAAACCACCTTTTTGATTCTCTAACCCGGTACATCCGCAAGGCTCGATATATCCATGTTGGCGTCCGGTTAAAAAGAGAACATAGGCCGGGTCAGGCCAGCCTTTAAACAACTCCTCCGGAGCTTCGCTGGCTTTTTCCTTCGACACGGAATCGACAGCCACCGCGTCATCTTCAGTCTCTTTCGCTGGCTTGGCGTGCTTCGTATCAGACGAAACCTCTTCCTCCTCGACTGGTTCCTCGTCGACTCCGGGTAACTTGCTTACTGCATCGAAATCCTTCTTTACAGCAGGCTCTTCAGTAGAGTTTCGGTCCGCAGGAGCCGGACAGCCAGTTGCAACGCAAAATGCAACACCCAACATGGTAAGGACAATCAAACCATGGTGAAACCATCGTCGCTGGGTGCTTGATTCACTCATCCGTGCCACCACTTTCTTCAGTTGCCATTAATCAACAATTTCAAAAGGCACCTTGATCACGATCTTCTTTAACTCGGGATGAGTCGTGGTTAGCACGATTTGCCCCGCCTTTCCCTGGCCAACACCGAGTCGAGAAATCAAGGGAGCTTCTTTCTTGACGACAACTTCTAGAATATGCTGGACCGTTTTTCCCGTTCCGACGTCCGCAGAAGATCGAACCTTCACCTCTAAGGCGTCTTTTGGATCAACAGAAGCTACTTGAAACTTAGTCGCCTGGCGATGTTCGCCTCGCACCAAAATGCGCAACTCTACTCGAAAACCATCCTTTCGGCTGAGTCGACCAATGTTCAAAACATTGGCGGTCCGATCAAATCGTTTTCCATAGATGGCAATATCACTAACTACCGTAGCTTGAAAATGCACCGGAACCAGTGGAGAATCTTCGAGGTTCGTCTTCAACCAGACGGTCTGATCTAACGCTCCTAAAGGTAAGCCTGCCTTCAAACGAATCTTCAATTTCTTACCACTCTGTGCCAGCTTATCCTTGGCCAATTCATCGGTACTGATTGGCTCGACAACCGCTTCAATCAAATCCACTAACTCCGGGTCAACCGTGGTCTCTACAAAATCCAAGTTGTCTGTACGATAGCTGTAAACAAGAACTTCACCTTCTGCTCCGCGACTGGCCGTAATACTACTCATCACCAGCGGCGATGGCACCACCTTAACGGTGGTAATAATGTCGCCACGAACCGTCAACCTCAGCACTTTACGTGCCGGATCATTGGTTTTGATATCGGCCGTTTGCATGAAAACCATGTCAGGACCAACTTCTTTGGCAATCCATTCCAACTCCACTTCTACCGATTGACCAGGGTCCAGTACGCCATCCACCAGTTTGTTAATCGTACACTTACATGTCGTTTCACCCTTTTCTAATTTCAGCGGGATATTACCCTCGTTCTTGATTTCAAAACGATGACTCCGGGTACCGTTGCGCTCCATTACGCCAAAGTCAAATTCACTGCCATTTACAACAACCACCTTGGCTTGCTGAGCCTGATTGCCAGCTACTTTCTCGGTGGCCAGGAACTCATCATCACCAAATCGCGTCGAGTAAGAACTCATTTCAAAATGAGCAATACTCATGCCGACACCTACGCCGGCCAAGACCATCACAATTGCCGCTATCGTAACTTTCATCACGCCCAGGTTCCTCTCAATACGTTTGTAATCCCAACCTATTCGTCTTTTTCATCCTGCAAGGATCCAGTAATTAAATTCTCCATTGCCTGCTGAGCATTCGTCAACGGCAAATAACTCAACCCTTCCAGGGCAGGCCCCTCAAACACCTGCCGCAACGACAATTTAAACTCCATGTGAGGATTTAAATCATCCAGTTTCAGGGATCGCTGCGCTACCTCTGCCGCATTCTCCTGTTTTCCCTGTAAATGATACAACCAAGCCAGGCGCGCCGTTAAAATGGCACTGTTGGGATAAAAACGCTGCGCCTGGCGATAAGCACGTACCGCCAGATCCAGTGCTTCCGAAAACTCGCCAGCATAGGCTACCAGGTACCAGTCTCCGATCATTGCCTGCATTACGTAAGAACGACGATTAAGTCTTAACGCCTCTTCAGCTTCGTCCTGCATCTGCTTGAAGTCGCTTAACTCGTGGGATTGCTGCCAGCGTTGCCAGGACAAGCGAGTTAACTCGATCCGGGGTATCGAACTGTAAGGATCGCTGGCTGCCGCAGCGGTCCAGGAAATCCGTGCCTGTTTCCAGTGCCGGTCTGCCTGATCACTCATTCCCTGCATTAATTCCTGTTGCGCTCGTGCAGCAGCAAGTTGACCTGCTGCCAAATGATTACCCGCTTGATATATCGGTAACAACGCGGTGAAGTAAAAAGCCACAATTAACAGCAGACTGGCCAGTAGCACTGGGCCACTAGTCCGACGGCTTAATTCCCCCTTGCGATTAACTGGGCGAGGCAGGGCCAACATCATCATAATCCAACCGGTAACTGCAACTCCCGGAATTCCAATTCCACCAACCGCCAGTAAATTGATCAGCCAGCCAGCCAGGGCAATCTTTAACAACCGCGGTGACAAACGACCTCCCTGCACCCAGGGATGCAACTTGTTGACTCCAAAAATTACCAGCATGAAAGGAAGCAACAAGAACAATTCATGCGAGGTCAACAAGAACACGGGTACTAATCCGCCTGCCAGGGCTCCCAGGTAAACCGGTAGTACATTAGAACCCTGGTCTTGTTGTCCAGGGCTTCGGATCGAGTCCCCAGTGCGGGATGACTCACGGAAAAACGTCCAGGTTAGCCAGCCGAAGGCCAGCACGGTCAGAGTACCAGCCGTCGCCCAAATCTCTAGAATAAAATTATGTGGATCGGCAACCGTTTCACTCGTTTCTGGCAACTTATACTGAGAAAAATATTGCTGAAAATTTCCATCGCCACAACCCAACAGCGGATTATCCCTGATGATACCAAATGTTGATTGCCAGTATTGAATCCGGTAGCTAAACGATTTAAACGCTTCATGAACAACCGTCGCGTCAACTCGATTCGTCCCAATCGCAATACCCATCAGGACAAGTCCAGCAGCCAGGATCCAAAGCAGCGATTTTCGGGACCAGGGCAGCCGGCCAGCAACCTGACCCTGCCACGCCAGCCAACTCACGACCACTGCAATCGCAACATATGCAGATCGACTTTTGGTCAAAATCAGACACATGCCTATCAGTAAAGCTGCCAACGCAATTGTCAGGACCACCTCAAGCTGATTGTCCTTTCCTCCAGCAGAAGTTGCTACACCTTGCGGAACATGATCCTCTCCCAGCTTCTCACTTTCAGCCGCATTTCCTGTCAATCCCAGGGAAATCCCCAAGGCCAATACAAGCCAGGGGGTCAGGAAAGCGGCTAGCGAATTGGTTAACGCAAACCCTCCTGTTGGTTCATTCGTTTGCAATCGAGTTTCAAAATGAAAGCGACCCGGAGTCCCGGCCAACAACGGCTCCAGGCCTGCTTGGCGATGAAATACCTGTTTGCCCGCTTCATCACTCGACCGGTAGTCAGTGCGATCACGCGGCAAACTGTAAAAAGATTCATAACCTCCATGAATCGCGCTAAACCCGGCTACACCAATCATCACTGCACAGAGGGCCCGTGATTCTCGATCCGATCGAACCAGTTGCCGAAAGATCCAGAACATCAAGCCAAATCCTATCCATTGCCAGATCGAATTAACCGTCGCTCGTGGATTACCAGACCACATCTTGGCCAAGCCACTGGTGGTATGCAGTAGTAGCATAATCAGAACGGCTACTGATATGGCTCCAAATGTGACTCGGTCTTTCCCATGTAGCCACTGGTAAAGAGCCCAGATCAGGCCGATCACCAGCCAGCATAAAATCGGCAGCAAGTCATTTGACTCACGGGTTGGGATAGCAAAGCTCGTTACTAGGGTTGTAGCCACGACAACCGCGGTAGCTGCAGCCAGTAACCAGCAACGAAGGGAACGCCTGGCGGGTTCTGCCGACTTCCGACGAGACTTCCGCTGCCGCTTTTCGATAGCAGCTGATTTTTGCTTGCTCCGGTCGCCAGAACGATTCACGATTTCAACTTTCGACGTGCTGTTGTTTCCAGAATCGCGATCAACGAAAGAACGCAAACGATCATTAGCAGAATTATCACCGCACCTATCCAGTCGACATGATGTAACAACAAAGCTCCCAGGCCACAGGTCGCGGTCATCAGGTAGATCGTCAGGACTGCCTGTCCCTTGGTAAGCCCCAGTTCGACAAGTCGATGCGAGAAATGGCTGCGGTCAGCTTGAAAAGGACTGCGACCTTCGCGGCAGCGGATCCAAATCACCGTTACCATGTCATAAAAAGGGACAGCCATCACGCAAAGAGGTGCCAGTAACGTGTGCGTGCCTGGTGATTGGTCTCTTACATAGGTCGCCAGCAAGGTTGCGACACCAATACAAAAACCAACAAAATAACTTCCCGCATCCCCCATGAAAATCTTCGCTGGTGGTCGATTATGAAAAAGAAATCCAACCAGCGATCCAACCAGAACAAGTAAAAAACCTGCTACGAACAACTGGCTCCCAGACTCTCCCTGTCCCGGCATCAAGAGAAATGCTGCCAGGATTGCTGCTGCAATCGCAGCCACCCCTGCCGAAGCACCATCCATGTTATCAAGCATGTTGAAGGAATTGATCAAGGCCACAACCCAAATCACGGAAAGACCAATAGTCAGTGCCGGCAAGTTGATAAAGATAGTCAACTGCCAGCCCTGCCAGATCAGGCAAACCGCGGTAATGGAGAACTGCAAGCCAAGTCTTAATCGCCAAGGAAGGCCACGAAAATCATCGACCAGCCCGACTACCATTAACAAAGATGCCCCCACCAGCAATAGCACCAGGTCTCCGAGTTGCGTTTGCAAACCAACCAGATGCGGTTGAACAAATGCGGGAATCCAGGCAGCACTTTTCCCTTCCAAATCGACCAGCCACAATAGGATGTAACCGAGCAGAAAGGAAACAACCACTCCGCTCCAAATCCCTAAGCCACCGCCCAACGGAGTTGGCGTCTGATGTACTTTACGAGAACTCGGCTGGTCCACTAATTTCCAAGCCGGTGCCTTGCGTCGAACCCAGCAAACAACCAACCAGGAAATCAACATGCTCGGTACAATCGTACCAGCTACCAGCCACATTCGGTCTACCATTGTCATACATACAACCTGTTCGCAATAAACACCTATCAGATCTTTACGATCTTTGCGAAAAAACCGTTCAGTCAATTCTCCTCAAAAACAGCTCCAGCGCGCTAAAATCCTCACCCTTCCCGATCCAATTCAGCAGCTGATTCCAGGCGATATTTTTCCCTCAGTAAAACACGGCATTCAGAAAAGAACTCCTGGTATTCTGAACTCTGGTAATCGGGATACGTCCACGGACGCGACTGCCAACTCCCATGCGAATAGCACAAAGTCGTTTCCGCATAAATTCCTTGGTCCAGGTAAAGCCGATGATCACGATCCTTGGTGGTCGCCAGCACCAGTTTTGCCTCAGTTAGATATCCTGGGTCCAAGTTTAGTGGGCGCAACTCTGGATGTTCCTGGTTTTGCTGATACGCCTGTTCCCAGGCATTCGTCTGGTGCTTGATGGCAACCAGTTCAGCTGGATCTCGCAACCGATCAAAAACAAAGAACTGTTTCCGTAAGTCAGGCCCCATGCTGGCAAGATAATAATCGGTCTGATCGAAGGATAACTCGATGCTTTCCAACGCAATCGGGCCCCATGTTTGTTCGGCAGTCTGACGCGCCCACTGAAATCCCTGGTCATAGCGACTAAAAACAGCCAGCAGCAACAGTACTTTCGGATGTGGTTTAATCTCACCCATCTGACGAATTCCGCGAGAGGGCAACGATGAATCGCACCGCAACTCTCTGCTCGCACTACAACTAATAGGATTTACCAAAGACCACTCGTTGTGGACTGGGTTGCCCGGAAAAAATACATGTTCCTGGTTCGGAATCGACCTCACGAGGAATACAGCGAACAGTCACTTTTAGTTTTGCCAAAAGTTTTGCAGTCTCCGGATCAGGCACCCAATGCGACCAGGCAAAGCCACCATGAATTTCAGGCTTCTCGGTATTATCCGGGGTAAAGAATTCTTTAAACTCCGCCGCATCATCAATGATACGAGTGTTATCAGTTCGAACCTGCTGCGCCCTCTGGAACAAGTTCTGTTGAATCTCTTCGAGCAACGCTTCGATTTGTTCGACCAGTTGTCCGCGTGGTGTTGATTCGCGATTACCGGTATCACGCCGCGCCAAAAAAACCGCTTCCTGCTCAATATCCCGTGGCCCAATCTCTGCTCGCAAGGGAACTCCACGCTTTACGTGATACCAATTCTTTTCGCCCCCACGCAAATCACGATCGTCAATCTGGACGCGGATCGGTTCCCCAGCGTAACGTTGAGCTTCTAACTGCTCTTTCAAGTCCGCACAGTACGACAAGACCTTCGACCTCTGTTCATCGTCTTTGTAGATTGGCAATAAAACAATTTGCTGGGGAGCCAGCTTCGGAGGCAAAACAAGTCCGTCATCATCACTGTGGGTCATGATCAAGGCACCCACAAGTCGCGTCGACACCCCCCAGGAAGTCGTCCAGGCAAATTCCTCTCGTCCTTCCTGGCTCTGAAACTTGATGTCTTGAGCGCGGGAGAAGTTCTGTCCCAGGAAATGAGAAGTTCCTGCTTGCAATGCCTTCCGATCTTGCATCATGGCCTCAATCGTCAGCGTGCTGATTGCACCAGGAAAACGCTCGTCTGCCGTTTTCTCTCCCTTGATTACCGGCATTGCCATATAGTTTTCAGCAAAGTCAGCGTAAACATTCAACATCTGCTCCGTTTCATCAAGTGCTTCCTGCTCGGTGGCGTGAGCCGTATGCCCTTCCTGCCAGAGAAATTCTGTTGTTCGCAAGAACATCCGAGTACGCATCTCCCAACGAACAACGTTTGCCCACTGATTAATCAAGATCGGCAAATCCCGATAGGATTGCACCCACTTGGCATACATGGCACCGATGATTGTCTCGCTCGTCGGTCGCACGATCAGAGGTTCTTCTAGCGGGCCGGCGGGCACTAACCCGCCGTCTGCGTCAGGCTCGAGACGGTGATGTGTGATCACCGCGCATTCCTTTGCGAAACCTTCCACATGCTCAGCTTCCTTTTCCAGGAAACTCATCGGTATGAAGAGGGGAAAGTAAGCATTTTCATGGCCAGTCGCCTTGAACATGGCATCGAGCGATTTCTGCATGTTTTCCCAAATCGCCCAACCCCATGGCTTGATCACCATGCATCCGCGAACCGGAGAAATCTCTGCTAAATCCGCTGAGCGAATCACCTGTTGATACCACTGCGGATAGTCTTCTTGACGTGTTGGAGAAATTGCAGTTTTCGGCTTTTTCGACATGAAACTCTTACATCCCTCAGCAAAACAGATATAGATTCGACTCGCCGGTGCAATATCCAGCGTGCACCCGGATCAAGTATCCGGCATTCTAGGCCAACCGGTGCTTAGCAGGCAATATTGAGTGCCCCTTGTCTATTAGGCCAGATACTCCTAAAATCGCCCGATGTCAGCTGCCTCGCCGGTTTCTCGTCGACAAGACGACCGCCGAGTGCTAATAGGAGCCAGCCATCTTTCCCGTCGGTACGGGCCTGGCTGCCTGGCGATTTCTCTCTGCAGAGACTTTGATACGACCCATGTCCCGTCGATTTATTAGCCAGTTGGGCCAGCGCGAGAACGTCGACGAGACGTTTTTAGCAAGCCAAAAACAACTGCGTGCCAATCGTAATGGCAACCTTTATTTGCAACTGCAACTGTCAGATCGCACGGGCAGTATGATGGCCATGCAGTGGAATGCTTCCGATAAAGTCTTTGACAGCTTTGAAGATGGAAACCATGTGCGAGTACAAGGAACCACGCAACTCTACAACGGTTCCATCCAAATCATTGTGACCGATATCAAACCTGTTGATTCAGAAACGGTCGACGCAGCAGACTATTGCATCCTCACCGACGAGGCAATTGGACGGCTAGCGACCGAGTTGAGTGAAAAACTCCGAAAAATGCAGGATCCCGCCTTGCGCAACCTCGCCGAGTGTTTTCTCTCGGACGAGGTATTCATGTCTAAATTCACCCGGGCACCTGCCGGCGTGAAAAATCATCATGCGTATCACGGTGGCCTCCTCGAACATGGCGTCGGGCTCATCGAACTGGTCCAAGTTGTGGCTACCCAGTACCCCCAATTAAATCCCGACCTGATGACCATGGGCGCTTTTTTACACGACAGCGGAAAAATCAATGAACTCGAGTACGATCAAAGCTTCGCTTACAGTGACGAAGGTCAATTGATTGGCCACCTGGTAATGGGAATCAAAATATTGGAAGACAAGGCAACGGAGAGCGAACAACTGTCCGGAGA
>CAZXJC010000501.1:0-2533 GCA_964640885.1 uncultured Pirellulaceae bacterium
AGATTGATCTGCCATTTTATGAGCAGTGGACGGGTGTCGACGTAAAAACTCGCACCGAAAACATTGAGCATGTTTACCAGGAATTGGGTGGCAAGTAGCACTAGCGGTTGCTGATAAAGCCGGCTTGCTCCAGGCAGTCACGAATATCCCGGATATTCACATCGCGGCCTAATAAGCGAAACATTACTTCACCCGTTTGTACGTTCGCTAGTTGAACAGCCTGGATCCCGTCGTACTGGACGTAGGGGATCGATTTTAGTGCCTGCTGAGCTGCCTGCTCTGGACTGCCTGTTCCCCGAAAACCCTGAAAGCTCATGTAGTAGGGAAACTGGCGGCTATTGGGAAAGTTTTTCCGCCAGCGATCGACGGCCAATTGGATTGTCTCATCGTCGGCCTGCGTTCGTTCCAGGCAGATCGTTCGCTTCTGGAAAAGCTCCTCGATATGCTTTACCCCGGTGTCCAGGGCTTGATCATAAAACTGGCACCCAGTCATGAAATTGCGATTCTGAAAGCTAGTGGAGACCCCTTGCAAGAAGATGCTGTCGGCGAATTCTGGATAGAGCTGGTGCAGAGTATGCGAGAGGCTTTGCTCAGGCAGCTGGTAGGTATTGCGATGTTCGACCTGTTGGCTGTAGTCGCTGGAGTCCTCCTTGAAATACTGCAACGCAATGATCTCCCAACTGCCCAGTAACAGGGTTACGAAGAGCGCATAAAACAGGATGCGATATTTTACAATCGTTGAGGTCATAGACCCTCCTGCACTTGTTGGTCACGGACTTTCCAGATGAAGGAGTCAAAGTAGTAGTGGATGACTGCCACTGCACTGACCAATGCCTCACCTAGTAGGTGCAGGCTTAACCAGCTTGGCATCGCCTCGATGCCATGTTCTGGGATTGCCGTGTATTGGTCAGCGATATTAAAGAATCCAAAACCAAACTCGTTCATGGGCTTCTGGATTACGAACTGAAAAATAATAGCGTAAACCACACTGCTTAAAATAAAGGTTAGGGTGCCACCGAACAGCCAGGTGCGGTAACGTCCTTTTGGACGGTCCTTGCCATCTACCTGGCGTTTTCTACGGACGTAAAAAAGAACCATCACGATGTACTGCAGCCCGTGCATTAAACGGTGAGCAATTCCAAAGACAAGAATCGAAGCCGTGTGCCAGGCAGCGTAATACCAGAGGAAGTAGCTGGCGGCCAGGAACAGGTATTTCATCGGATTGACGTGATAGCCCTGCCGAGCTCCACGGATAACATGTGCGGTGTAAACTACCAGGAACAGGGTCGTTACGGTCCAGGAGACCAGTTGGATTCCTTGTAGCAATCCCACTGGGACTACCAGGTTTAACCGGTAGAGTTCTCGTAACCACATCGTCACCAGTAGTGGGGCATTCAAGAACATATTGCCGTAGAGGACCCAGTTGAGCGCCAAGTCCCAACGTGGAGTTTGCGGGGTGCCGGATTTCGCCTTGAAATCATAGATCCGTGCGAATCCATGTTGTTGCATGATACTGTGCTGGTGATCCCAGAGACTGACAACTAGCAACAGGGTGATAGGTGCGACCTGTAGCCCCAGGAACACGAAACTGTAAATCACGATGGGCCCGATGATGAGACGTTCCTTGAAACGACGCCAATCTTCAGACAGTCCGTAAGTTCGAAACCAGGTTGCGAAATGGTGTGGAATCGTAATCCATAAATTGATGGAGGCCAGCGCGATAAAGGGGAGCCAACTTTGGCTGGCAAGCGCGGCTGCTAGGGCAACCAGGGGAAGCCCAATGAACCAGATATAGTCCTGTCGGGGATTAATGATGTAGCCGGTTTGAAACATAAAAACAGGACTTAACCAGGCGAAGTGTGATGAGGGAAATGGTAGACAGTCTTGTGGCCTTAGTTTACCTCAGAAGTTAGCCTTCGTTAAATAGCGAAGCAGGCCCTAAAATCACCGAGGAGACTGCCAGTTGTACTTGGCGTGACTTGTTTCGCCTCTTCGAACAAGATATTGTAAGTGCAGCTAAGCCATTTACTGGAGAGGGGAGTCTCTTATGTCCAGGTCGTTAAAATACCCGCTGGTGCTGATCGTTGTTTCGTTTTGCGGATCATTGCAAGCCGAAGACTGGGCACAGTTTCGGGGGCCGAATGCTTCTGGTGTTTCTGCCGAAAGCAAGAACTTACCAGTGGAGTTTTCCTTTGAGAAAAATGTTCTCTGGAAAAAGACGTTGGGCGAAGGAATTGCCTGTCCGATCGTCGTACAGGGACGAGTGATTGCCACCACGATGGCGGACAAGCAGACCTTTTCGATCCGTTGTCTTAATGCTGCCTCCGGTGACCAGTATTGGAGCCGGGACTTTAAGGTGAGCGGATTGCCGGCGATCACCTCGCCCAATACGCCCGCCTCATCTACCCCGGCATCCGATGGCAAACGCGTTTATGTTTTCTTTGTTACGCTGGGCCTGATGGCTTTCGATTTGGCCGACGGGAAACTGCTCTGGAAACAGAAAATACCGGAACCGTTTTACCTGTTGAGTTGG
>CAZXJC010000502.1:0-2792 GCA_964640885.1 uncultured Pirellulaceae bacterium
GTCTAACTCTATTTTAGCGGCCGAGGAGGCCGGGCCGGCCAGCGATTGCTCGGCGATTACCCGTTATTCTCCAGGTCCAGGACGAGCAGGAAAACACTCTTCCACCACATGAAAATGAATGGTGCCACGGGAACAAAAACAATGTAGATGATGACCCAGAGGATTTTGTCGTTACGCCCCGGGAAATCGTTGTCCCTGAAGACCATCAATTGTACCAACTGGGTGATCCACAAATAGATATATGCCAAGAACAAGCCCGCGAGAACTACAGAGAAAAAGATGCCCACATAGAAAGCTACGGGGCGAGACGAATCCATGTGGCTGTCGTCGTGGCTATCGAAATAGCTATCATCGCCGTAAAAGCTGTCTCCGCTCATTTCATGGGGGTTCTGTCCCTGGACGGTTCCCGGCATGGCGGCCAGGCTGATCAGGCAGAGAGTAACAATGACCGGCCACCAACTGTAGTTGTGCCACTGCAGCAACCCGCGATACCGTGAAAATTTCTTTTGCATGATACGAACTCCATATTGAACGAGGATTGTTAGGGCAACGACTGGGAACAACGGCTGTTTTAAACGTTATTCCCTTAACCTACTAAGATTTCTTGATCAACTCTAACGCGAACTGCAGAACCGAATCGGTTCCCTCCAGGAATTCTTTTTGGGTTTGCTCGACCGGGTGGTCGGGAACAAGACCTCGATGAGCCGGGTACTTACTGCCATGCAAGTTGGTCTCGTAGCGAATCACCGGAACCACGATCTGGCACCAGCTATGAGGCAGGTTGTAAACCAGCAGGTTTCCGGCCGTAAAGGCAGTGCTACATCCACCGGTCTCTTCACCGATGAAGGTGACGTTGGGGTATTCCCGTAGCAGGCTGCAGAGGGAAGAGGCTCCCGAGTGGGTGGTACCGCTGGTGAGTACATAAAGGTTTCCTTGATAGGCCGTTTTGCGAGGCTCGATTTGAGGATTTATTTCGTCCTTCACATGGTAAATGTCGGAATCTTTTTTCTCGAATTCACGGACCAGGTGTTTTTCCACGTAACGAATAATGCTGGGGGGGAATTCTTTCCGATCGAGATGTTCTTTGGCGGGAATGCTGACCGTGATGACCTTGGCATCTTGCATTTCCTGAAACGGCTTGCGAGCCAGGTAGGAAGCCAGCATCATTTCGTTTTTCGGGTAACCACCTTCATTTTCTCGTATGTCGACGATCAGGTTTTGCTTGCCCTCTTCACCGCCCAGAGCAGCAAACGTGTCGCGTAAGAAATCCTTGTACTTCTGTTTCGATTTCTTATTGATACCGAATTCAAAGGTGTTGACCGTTAGCAGGCCGGTTGTCTCATTGAGGGATTCGTAACGAAACTTTTTCGCTTTGCGTTTCAGGGAGTAACGTGAGTCGTAAAGGGCGACGGTCCGCTTTCCAGGGATCGCGGCCAGTGTTTTCTGAACCGGTTCCTTGGCACCAAAGGGCAGGCAGCTGATCTTGAACTCCTTCGGTTCTCCATAGGCCAGCGCATAAGCGAGATCAAAGTCGATCGGCAACGTGCGGTATTTCATGGCGCTGCCAAGCCCGTCGGCCGGTGCCAGTATGAGTACCTTCTTGACGATTTCCTCCATGGGCACGCCGTTAACAGTCAGAATTTCAGCTCCCAGCGGCAGGTCGACTTTGTCGTGATCGACGTAGGGTTTTTGATCCAGGAAGATGATGGGGACTGGAAATAACCGTCCCGATTTCATGAAATGGTCCAGTTGCTTGTTGGAAATGGTGATTGATGTATGTCCGCAGTGGGTTGCATCGATCAGGGGGGCCAGCAGCATGTTGAAGTCGCGGACTTTCATCGGCTTTGTAAGTGATTCCGAGACCGCAGCGAAGCTACTATCAAAAGTGTCCTTGCTGGTATGCAGATAGAGTCCGCCATGAGCCTGTTCAAGAATATCGCGAAACAATTTGAAATCCTGTTTTAGCTGATCGGTTGGGATGATCGTGTCCAGCAATGGCTGGGCTGCCAGTTGCCGCTGGCGCTCTGCGCGGCGTTCTGCCTTGCGGTCGCGGTTCGAGTCGTCAGCGGATTGTTCTGGCGCTGGTGGTTGGGCTGCCCAGGAAGCGACCGGTTGGATCGCACCGAGTGTTAGTAGCAGCACCGCTATTCCTAGCCAGTAGCTCATTGAGAACCGGCTTGCGTTAACAGCTACGAAATCAGGGTGCTGAGTTTTGGACATGCAGACGTTGCCTTTAAAGGAATATGTGAGGTGTTTAGCTTGCCGTTTTTGTGCCGGCCTTGATCAATTGTTGGACGTTCTCTTCCATTGTCCTGGTCAGATCATTAATGGCGTCGCGACTCCGTTTGCCGGCCTCGATAGGGATCGGTGTCCCGAAGGTCACGGTCGCCTCCCGAGCGCTACGGACCGTAGCTGAGTAGACTCCCAGCACGTCTTCTTCGAGTTTGTCGATGGTTTCTGCCAGTCTTTCGACGGTTGGATTTTCAGCGACGTAATCGCCCGGGTAACTGAACAGTTGCACGGCCAGGAACAAATCGTCCAGGTCATCATTCCACTGCCGCTGGTTCTCTTCGCTGGGAGTCTCCGTCTCCTGCATTAATTCCAGGGTGCGTCTCCGCAATTCCTTGACTCGTTCAGGAATGGTTCCTTCACTTGCCTTGGCTTCATGCCGATGTTCCAGGCGAGAGAGGACTTCTTGGGCCAGGAAATCGGTCCGTTCCGGCAGTGTGCCGCTCCGTACTTCACCAAGGAATTCCAGTTCTTTGCGCCCCATCAAGGCCTCGGCGCACTCG
>CAZXJC010000503.1:0-6237 GCA_964640885.1 uncultured Pirellulaceae bacterium
ACAAATTGGCTCCTAAGTTGAGTCCGAAGAAGCCGATCGAAGGTGCTGTGGGAGGACTGGTCTTTGGTAGCCTTGCGGCGCTAGTCTATTTTTATTGGCTGGTTCCCAATGTCTTTGGTTTGGAAATGGCGGGGGATCCTGGCGGTTTGCAGATCGTTTGCTGGATCGTTTATGGCTTGATTTTAACCGTTGCCGGCATGGTTGGAGATCTTGCGGAGTCCTTGTGGAAGCGTGATTCCCAGCAGAAAGATTCCAGCCGCTGGTTGCCTGGTTTGGGAGGTGTGCTGGATGTACTCGATTCTCTGCTGGTAGCAGCCTTACCAGCTTATCTTTGCTGGGCGATTGGATTAGTTGGGCCTGTCTGAGGAGAGAGAGACTTTTCAGGATCATTTCATTTGCTCCAAGCTTTGGCCCAGTCTTGGTTTGCGTCACAAGTCGACGGTTTTGAGTTTTCACGAGTTGAGGGATTGAGTATAGTTGATGCGAGTATCGTGGATCGTCGCAGGTCCGTTGTTTCTCATTCAAGGCGATCATTGATTGGCTATGTTCGAAGCCACCCTTTCCTTATCCCAACCTCAACAGTTGCTTACGCTGTTCGGTGCTCGCGATCAAAATTTACGACTTGTTCGTGAGGCTCTCGGTGTTTCTATCACGCATCGCAATGGCCAGTTGCATGTCTTTGGTGACGAAAAGACGGTTACCCAGGCCACGCATGTGCTGGAACAGATGCGGGGCCTGGTAGAACGGCAAGAAGCCCTCTCCCGTGCGGATGTGGAAGAAGTTTTGTCTCATGTCACGGGTACCTGGTCGAGTACGGAAATGCAGGCTGATGTTTTTGAACCAAGTCAGCAGGTTCGTCCTCGGACGCCGGGCCAAGGACGGTACATGAAGGCTATCCGCGAGTATGAACTGGTTTTTGCGGTGGGACCGGCAGGGACAGGAAAAACATACTTGGCCGTGGCCATGGCAGTGGAGGCATTGAAGCAACAACGCATCAAGAAGATTGTGCTGGTGCGGCCAGCCGTTGAGGCTGGTGAGAGCCTGGGATTTTTACCGGGTGACTTCCAGGCGAAAATTAATCCCTACTTAAGACCCCTGCTCGATTCCCTGCATGCCATGATTGATCATGAACAAATCAGGCAGTTCATGGAGCAGGATGTCATCGAGGTAATTCCACTGGCTTACATGCGAGGGCGAACTCTCAATGACGCTTTTATTATCCTGGATGAAGCCCAGAATGCTACCGTTTCCCAGATGAAGATGTTTCTTACGCGGATGGGGGAGGGATCGAAAATTGTTGCTTCAGGAGATATTACTCAAATCGATTTGCCTCGGACTGCGTCGAGTGGGTTGATCGACGCCGTTTCGCGACTCAAGAAAATTAAGGGCATTGGTCAAGTTACGTTGACTGCGAATGATATCGTTCGCCATCGGCTAGTTCAAGAAATTGTGGAAGCTTATGAGACGGCTTCTGTTCCACCCCGCTCTTCGTCTTCTCGGCGTAAATGAGCTTCGGACTCGTGTGAGATTTAATTGTTATGTCGACGGGTGGTCAGAAACGTCAGCTCCTGGATCGAACGGGATCGTTTTCCCTGCCGCCAAGTCCCTGGGCACAGATGCTCAAGTATCTGCAACATGTGGGCGTCTTGTTGAGGATCGGTGCTTGCCTGCTGGCAGCAGTCATGATGTGGTGGTTGACCAGTGGCTGGAAAGGATCTTTTCCCTTTCGACGAGGTTACATTCCGGATCGGGATATCGTGGCGAGTGTGCAGTTCGCTGTACGGGACCCGGAAGCAACTAAACGACAACGTGAACAGGCTCGACGAGAGACGCTTTGTGTTTACTCGCACGATCGACAGCAACTGGCAGAGTTGCGGAAGGGTTTAGAAGACAAGGTTTTCCAGGTCATTGGGGCAGCTTCCTTTGAGTCGCTGGATAAGAGTGTCTGGAATGAGTTTTTTGTCGTCACCAAGCCTGCTGATCCAGGGAAGCAGGACTCAACAAGAAAGAAGGAACCAGCCGGAATATCTCCTGTTTTCAAGGGCATGACAGAGGAAGAGGTTTTCAATGCTTTCCAGAAATCCTTTTCCGAGGATATGAAACTGGCCAGTTTTGAACCGGCGATCGAACGGGCTTTTCAAAGAGTTGAAGAGGATGGCTTGCTGGAGAGCCTGGGACACCGGTTAGAAGATGGCAGCCAAATAGCGATTCTTGTACACCCGCGAGGCAATCCAAGGCTGGTTCACCAAGTTGACGTGAAAAACGTACGGATTGCAGAGGTTGCTGGTTTATTAACGACACGTGTTACTCAGGAAATCAACAGCTTGCCGATTACCAAGCAGCAGGCATCGTATGTTGCCGTGCTGATTAATCAGTGGCTACAGCAGCAGCGGCTTCCAGCGACTCTGGAACTCAACGTAGAACGAACAGAACAGGAATACGAAGCAGCCATGGAGCGGATCGGTGAGGCGCTGCTGGTTTATCGGCCCGGTGACCGGCTAGCCGAAGGTGGTAAGCCTCTCTCGAGCGAGGATTTGCAGTTGTTGCAATTCGAGTACCAGCATCAGACAGAGCAGGCAGGTTGGGGAAGAATGGTCTCTTGCAGCCTGGCATTCTTCGGGATGTATGGTGCCCTGTATGTATTGTGTGGTTGTTACATTTTGTTTCACGAGCCACGGATTTTGAATGATTTTCGGCACCTGACAACCATCCTGAGCCTGGTTGTTATCACGGGAAGCCTGATGCACGTCGCCGCGCGGGATGACTGGCGCGTGGAGATTGTACCCATTACCCTGTTTGCCATGACAATTACGATTGCTTACCATCGAGAATTAGGACTGTTGCTGGCAGCAGCGGTCTCGCTGGTTCATGCGGTTTCGCAAGGATCGGCACTGACCGAATGGTTAATTCTTCTTTCTGCTGTGGCCGCGAGCGTCTTGATGCTGGCCCGCATTCGCAGTCGTACGAAGCTAATTTATGTTGGACTATGTACTGGAGTCGTGGTGATTTTGTCCACGATCGGTGTAGGGACCCTGGTGGGGCAAATGTTCGGTGCCTCGGATGTTTCTATCTTCTCGACGATGGAGAGTACGGAGGTAGTTTGGAATCCCCGGTTTTCCTTTGTCAGCGGGCTTTTGCAGGGCGCGTTCTGGTATGGTGGTTGCGCGTTGACCGCTGGCTTCCTGATGACCGGGTTATTGCCGGTAGTAGAATGGTTATTTGATGTCCAGACGGACATTAGCTTGTTGGAACTGGGCGACGCAGCTCACCCGTTATTGCAAGAATTGTCGCGACGTGCCCCGGGTACCTATAATCATTCCATGAATGTCGCTTCGTTAGGAGAAGCTGCTGCCGCCGCGATTGGTGCCAATAGCTTGTTGGTGCGCGTGGGAGCCTATTTTCATGACATTGGTAAGATGCTTAAGCCCGAGTATTTTGTCGAGAACCAGGTTGGCGATGACAACCGGCACGATTCCCTGTTGCCGGCAATGAGTTCACTGGTCATCATTGCGCATGTGAAAGATGGTGCAGACCTGGCTGAGCATCATAACTTGCCTCAGTCGATCATTGATTTTATCGAACAGCATCATGGTACAACGCTCGTTGAGTTCTTCTTTAGTGAAGCGACAAAACGCAATGAAGATGACCCTGATGGACCGGAAACGGATGAAGCGAATTTCCGTTATCCGGGTCCCAAGCCCCAGTCACGTGAAGCGGGCATTATGATGCTGGCGGATGCTGTGGAGAGTGCCAGTCGTTCCCTGGAAGACCCAGCACCGGCACGCATCGAAGGCCTGGTCCGCAAGATTGCCAAGAAACGATTAGACGCTGGCCAGTTCCACGATTGTAGTTTGACACTACAAGAATTACACGCGATTGAAGATAGCCTGATTAAATCGTTGGCGGCTGTACATCATGGGCGAGTTAAGTATCCAGATCAGGAACAAACAGCCTGATGGGAGGAGCGGCCAGCTTGATACAGATTGAATTGACCAACCAACAGGACCAGCATCCGGTTGATTCAGAGCGGCTGGTTGCCGCAGTTCGCGGCGTGTTACAAGGGGAAGGGCTGAAACGTGCTGAGATCAGCATCGCGGTGGTTGATGACACGACTATTCACCAGCTAAATGTTCAGTACTTGAACCATGATTATCCCACCGATGTTTTGAGTTTTGTCCTACAGCGTGAAGAAGATTACGTCGATGGTGAATTGATTGTGAGCGCGGACACTGCCGCTGTGGAATCAATCCGTTATGGATGGAAAGCGGCCGACGAGTTGTTGCTTTACGTGATTCACGGGGCCCTGCATTTGACGGGTTACCAGGACGGTTCCGAAGAGGAAGTTGCGGTGATGCGTTCTCGGGAAGATCATTATTTAGCAGAGCACGGCCTGCAACCACATCGTTTGCCAGTTGATTCGGAGCAATCGCCGGACTCGATTTGACCCGCATCGAGAGATCGTTTACACAGGTAACACAAGATACGGAACTTGGCAGCTTATTTGATTCAAGCCGGATTAAATGGCCTGCTGAAATTGAACGAAGGAGAATGATCACTCGTGATCACAGTGGACACTGCCTGGTGGCTGATCGTCGTTGGCTGGCTTGTAACGGCGCTGGGTGCTATTGGTACACACGTATTACGTGACTTTTCCCGGCACCAACTGGAGACTTATTGTCGCCGGCGGGGTAAGCGAGAGAGTTTCGGTCGAATCCTGGCAGAGCATGATCACGCGGCATTAGCTGCTGAAAGCTTGCAAGCAATCGGTTGCGTATTGCTGCTGGTTGGCGTTGTGCTGTTCTGGCTGCCATCATCCGCCGCTGTTGCCGATAGTGAAACGTTCCAATGGTTTGGATCTGACGGGCTGGTACTGCTCATCGTCACCCTGGTCCTGTTGGCTACGCTGATTTGGATACCACGAGCCGTGGTCCGCGTTTGGTCCGCACCACTGATATATCATGGCTGGTTTTTTTGGCGCCTGATCGAGCGGTTGCTTTGGCCGCTGACTGTCGGCATTGTTGTGTTTGATACGGTCATCAACCGGTTGGCTGGCAAAGATGATGAGCCGGAAGATGAAGAAGAGGCTTTTGAAGATGAAATTCGAACCATTGTTTCGGCAGGTTTACGTGAAGGGCTTTTGGAGGAAGAGGCCCGCGAGATGATCGAAGGAGTGATTGAGCTTGGTGATGCAGATGTCCTGGATATCATGACTCCGCGCTCAGAGATCAATGCACTGGATGCTGACTTGAGTTGGCCAGAAGTCCTTCGCTTTGTCGTGGAAGTGGGCCGCACGCGGATCCCGGTTTTTGAAAAAACACTCGATAACATCATTGGTATTCTCTACGTGAAAGATCTCTTTCCCGAATTGAACAAAAACCCGCAGGGATTGCAGATTCCGTTAAGTCAACTGGTGCGAAAACCCTGGTTTATTCCAGCGACCAAGGCCGTCGATGAGCTGCTGCGTCAGTTCTTGCAGACGCGCAACCATATGGCAGTCGTGGTGGATGAATATCGCGCGGTGGCCGGTGTCGTGACCATTGAAGCTGCCCTGGAAGAAATCGTTGGTGAAATTATTGATGAACATGACAAGGAAGAAGAAGATGAAATCCAGGTCGTCGATGAGAAAACGATCGATGTACTGGGGCGGACACATATTGATGAAATCAATGAGCGATTTGGCTGGGGATTGTCCGAAAGTGATGACTACGATACGGTTGGCGGATTGATACTCCACGAGTTAGGTTCTATTCCTACGGCGAACGAGGAACTTAAGTTGGACGGCTTGAAGATGACCGTGCTGGAAGTTTCCAGGCGACGTGTTGAACGTATTCGGTTACAGCAATTAGGTGATTTGATGCGGGAAACTGCTTGATCCGTTATGTCCAGTGAAAAAAGTCGCGCGATTGTCTTGCGCCTGGTTGATTTTAGTGAGTCCAGTTGCGTGGTGACATTGTTTACCGAGCAACTTGGTAAAATAGCTGCTTTGGCGAAAGGTGCTCGACGGCCCAAAGGCCCCTTTGAGTCTGCTCTTGACCGGCTGGCGATCTGTCGCGTAGTCTTCCTCCACAAAGCGTCAAGCACCTTGGACTTATTAACAGAGGCTAAACTCGAAACACGGTTCCGTGCGTCGACTCGAGACTTGTCCCGTTTGTACGCTGGGTACTACGTGGCGGAATTGTTAAATGAACTGACCGATATTGCAGATCCACATCCCGAGTTGTTTGAAGTGGCCATTTC
>CAZXJC010000504.1:0-3082 GCA_964640885.1 uncultured Pirellulaceae bacterium
ATGTTGTTAGGGTGAACCGACAAGCAGAATCTTTACCGCCAAATCCACCCAACTGGGTTACCGAAGGTCGCACTCGGCCTCGGACGGTCCTGTTGGGCGCAGAGACCGATGAACGGGTTTGCCAGCAGCTTGATACGCTGCGGCCGCTGCTCAGCAACCACCTCGAGATCATCTGGGAGGACTTCTCGTTTCAGCGATCATTTGAAGGTGCGGAAGCCGACCTGGTGATTGTTCTTGGTGGTGATGGTGCCATCCTGCGGGCTGCTCGGCAAATGCAGGGAGACCAGTTGCCCGTTTTGGGAGTCAATCTGGGTAGGCTAGGTTTTTTAGCAGCCATCTCTCCCGAGGAACTTGATGCGACGCTCCAGCAACTAGTCGCCGGGCAATGCCAGGTCGTAGAGCACTTGATGTTTGAGTGTACGTTGCTCAGAGACGGCCAACCATGCTGGACGCAACTCGGATTGAATGAAGTTGCTGTTCTGGGCGGTCCACCGTTTTCTTTGTTGGATGTTGATCTTTACGTTGACTCAGAATGGGCAACTACCTATAGTTGCGACGGCTTAATTATCAGCACACCAGTCGGTTCGACCGCTCATAACTTGTCAGCTGGCGGGCCGATCTTGCGTAAAGATATGCAGGCCTTTGTTATTGTCCCAATCAGTCCGCACACACTGACCGTTCGTCCCGTTGTTGACTCGGCAGAACGTATTTACGAAATGGCGGTTCATGCTCCACGGGAGGGGACATCGGTTGTGGTCGATGGTGTTGTGTTAGGATCAGTGACTGAGGCAGATCGAATTCGTGTGCAACGGGCAGCGTCTGGTTTCAAGATGCTGCAGGTTACCGGGCATGATGATTACGCGACGTTACGGGAAAAACTTGGTTGGGGAGGCATCCTTCGCAGCCGGAAGCATTAAGGTCAATTGTTAACGAATTCAATGTTCAAGGATTGAACATCCCTTTTGGGAATTAAAGCAGGGAAGCAACATGAGCAATTGTTTGCCACGACGGGGCGGCGTAGTTTGGATTCTTGCCAGTATCATACTGACCCTGCTGGGTAGCCGGCCTCAGCCAGTCCGAGCGCAGAACCCGGTTGCAGTGCAACATGAGAAATCGACTCGGGCACTCAACGGTGCCGAGTTTGAACTTAAGTATCGCTTTGAGCCAGGCGAAGAGATTCTCTCCAAGGTGATTCACCTGGTCACGATAGATACCAAGATTGAAGGTACGGCGGAGACTGTGGAGACCCGTAGTGTGTCGCTTCGTCGTTGGAAGATCACGGATGTTGACAAGCGTGGCAATATTACGTTTCTGCACTATGTTGACAAAGCCAAGATGTGGCAGAAAGTGACAGGGCGCCCCGAGATTCGTTTTGACAGTGAATCGGAGGAGGAACCTCACGAGCTCTATCGAAACGTTGCTAAGACGATAGGAGTTTCGCTGGCCACGATTACAATCAGTCCGCGGGGTGTTGTCGTGGGACGTACCAGTGCTCAGCCGAATTTTAATCCTGGTATCGGCGAATTAACCGTTCCATTACCAGATCGATCGGTTAAGGTTGGCCAAAAATGGTACATCCCGGATGAACTCCGGATTGCTGGGGCAGATGGTCGTTATAAGAGGGTTCAAACCAGGCAGCTTTATACGTTGCAAAAAGTGCAGACGGGAATTGCCACTATTCAGGTGGCAACTCAAGTTTTAACGCCCATTCGAGATCCCAAGATACGTTCCAAGCTAATTCAGCGATTGCAGCATGGGACGATCAAGTTCGATTTGGATGCTGGTAGGGTCCGCTCCAAGCAGATGGATCTCAATGAACGGGTGATTGGCTTTAACGGTGCGGCCAGTATCATGCACTATCTGACACGTTTCACCGAAGAGTGGTCCGTCAGCGATGACAGCGGCAAGTCAGCTGCGTCCGGGCGTTCGAGCGACTAGTCCAAGGGTGTTACGCTTACCAGCAAAATACCTACCGCACGGAAAAAAGACGATACCAGCGCTGGTGACAGGCGTACAATGGTGGGAGTTTTACGGCCAATGGATCAAAGCGATAACTCGTTGCGAACGGCATCTATATTCCATGGAGATCTGTAGCGGTGGCGAAACGATGTAAACTCGTTGAATTGGTACGGGCGATTGTTGCCGCGTTCCTGATCTCCTTGCTGTTGAGTCCGCTCGGTGGTTCCTGGCAACAGCTGGCAGCCTCCGAGCAACTGACCGTCAAACAAAACGGGAAGTCTACGCGTCTCACGGGTGAAATCCTGGTCGAGGCGCAGGATGGCGGGCTCTTGTTCCTGGCTCGTGACGGAGCGTTGTGGATTGTTCAGCCAGAGGAATTGCAGCAGCGCAAGCCATTGCTTCAGGAAGTAAAGCCACTCTCGCAGATGGAAATGTCCGCGCAATTGGTAAAGGAAATGCCAGCCGGTTTTCGGATTCATAAAACGGCTCATTTCTTGATTTGTTACAATACGTCGAAAGCTTATGCCCAGTGGTGCGGTGCTCTCTATGAACGTCTCTACCGAGCGTTTTATGGTTATTGGAAGACCGCTGGAATCACGTTGCATGAGCCTCGTTACCCGCTGGTGGCGATGATTTTTGAAGATCGCCAGACCTATTTGAAGTACAGTCGGCTTGACCTGGGCTCTGCTGCTACAGCTGCCATTGGCTACTACAACATGCGGACCAATCGAACGATCGCCTATGATTTAACTGGCGTGGAGGGGTTAGCAGGAGGCCCGCAGCGATTTAGTTCCGCGAGTCATATCAATCGCGTTCTTTCACAGCCGGCCGCTGAACGGACAGTTGCTACGATTGTCCATGAAGCGACTCACCAGTTGGCTTACAACAGTGGTCTGCAGCGACGCTATGCAGATAATCCTTTTTGGGTAAGCGAAGGGATGGCAATCTTTTTTGAGACACCGGATCTCAAGAGCACTAAAGGCTGGAGAACACTGGGGGGAATTAATCGAGTCAATCTGTTTAATTTTCGTAAGTATCTCTCGACGAGACCCGCGGATTCATTACAGACACTGCTGTCGACCGATCAGCGATTTAGGGATCCTGACCAGGCGGCTAGTGCTTA
>CAZXJC010000505.1:0-2513 GCA_964640885.1 uncultured Pirellulaceae bacterium
ATGCACCCTGGGAATAGATCGTTCGGCCGAATTCTCCTCCCCACACGAGGATGGTATCGTCGAACATGCCCCGCTGTTTGAGGTCTTTGATCAACGCTGCCGATGCCTGGTCCGTATCGCGACACTGCCCCCGCATAGCGCCGGGTAAATTATTGTGATGATCCCAGCCCTGATGAAAGGTCTGCACAAAACGGACACCTCGTTCAGCCAGGCGGCGAGCAATCAGGCAGTTGAACGCATACGTTCCCGGCTTGGTGACCGTTTTTCCGTACATGTCGAGGACATGCTGGGGTTCGTCCGAAAGGTCCAGCAAATCAGGTATCGACATCTGCATTCGATAAGCAAGCTCATACTGGGCAATCCGTGTTTCGATCTCCGGATCACCGACTTCATCTAGCTTCAGTTGATTCAGTCGTGCCAGCCGGTCGAGCATTAGCCGGCGCGTTTTCTGGGAAACCCCCTTGGGATTATAGATATCGAGCACCGGGTCTCCCTGGTTACGAAACTTAACCCCCTGGTAACGCGAGGGCAAGAAACCACTTCCCCAAAGTCGATCGTACAACGGTTGCCCACCTGGTTTCCCAGTGCCACGAGAAGTCATGGCGACGAAGGCTGGCAGATCCTGGTTCACGCTACCGAGCCCATAGCCAAGCCAGGACCCGATACTGGGTCGACCGGGAATAATGGACCCGGTCTGCATCAGGGTTGCCGCCGGGTCATGATTAATCGCCTCGGTGTACATTGACCGTACCACGCAAAGGTCATCGGCAACTTCTCCCAACTTCGGCAATTGTTCGGAAAGCCAAGTGCCGCTTTCACCATGTTGCTTGAAGTTAAAGACACTCGGTGCCACCGGAAATTTTGATTGGGCGCTGGTCATCGTCGTCTTCCGTTCATCCGGATAGACACTGCGGGGAACATCTTCCCCAAACTTGGCCCGCAAGCCGGGCTTATAGTCATAGAGGTCCATCTGTGCTGGGCCGCCCGACTGGAACAGGTAGATGACGCGACTGGCTTTTGCCGGGTAGTGCGGCAACGACGTCAGACCGCCGATTTCATTACGGGGTCCCGCGTTCGGATCTGCACTGAACAATTCATCGTTTAGCAAAGAGGCCAGGCCCAGCGTTCCCAGGCCTGTGGCCATGCGATTCAAAAAGTAACGCCGGCTTTGCTGATGACGAAGCTTGTTAACCAGGTCATTGATCATGGCTTAGTTACCGCCTCATCGAGATTCAAGATAGTTGAAGCGACCACGGCCATCGCGGCCAGGTTAACTGGATTAAGTTGCGTGGCGCGTTTTGATTCACCAACGGCCAGCAAGCTTGTGGCTGACTTGGGCGCGGCTACAAATTGCTGTCGCGTCTCCCGGTACAACTGTTTCAAGATCGCCAGTTCTTCGGCTGTTGGTTGCCGCGTTAGCACCAGTTGAAAACCATAACGAACCTTTTTCTCAAGCGGACCGTCCACTTCCTGCAGCATCCGCTCGGCCATCTTTCGGGCACTCTCCACGAAAATCCGGTTGTTAAGCATGGTCAACGCCTGCAGGGGCGTGTTGGTTCGATCGGTGCGTGTAATACAAACCTCGCGGGCCGCCGCATTAAAATTCATCATCGTCGGCGGCGGAATCGTACGACGCCAGTAAGTGTAGAGACTACGGCGATAGAGATCCTGTCCCTTCCCTTGCTTGTACGTATTATTTGACATCGCTCGCCAGATCTTGGGCGGCATATATGGTTTCACCGAAACTCCACCTACCTTATCAACCAACAACCCGCTGGCTGCCAGCGCCTGGTCACGCAAGGCAAATCCACTCAACCGAAATCGCGGGCCACGGGCCAGTAACCGGTTTTCCGGATCTCGCTTCAGCAGCTCTGGCGAAACATGCGATCGTTGCTGGTAGGTGGCGCTTAACACGATCTTCTTGAGCAGGGCTTTGACGTTCCACTTGCTCTCGATAAAATCTCGCGCCAGGTAATCAAGCAGCCCGGGATGGGAAGGGAGTTCCCCTTGGATGCCAAAATTCTCACTCGTCTTTACCAGGCCGATGCCGAACAGTTGCTGCCAAAAGCGATTAACCGCCACGCGTGCTGTTAGAGGATTGTCGGGATGGACCAGCCATTGCGCTAACTGATAACGGTTGCCGGGCTGTCCCGCTGATTTAAAACTGATCGCCTCGGGGACATTGGGAACTAATCGGCGACTCTTATCTGGCTGGTTGTACTGACCGCGCTTCAACAAGTACGTTTCTCGGGGCGTCTGCATTTCATGCATGATCATCAGTGTTTGCGGCGAGCCGGCCTGCGGCCGTTTCAGACCGTTGCCTGCCTCATTGGCCCGCGCTCGATTGAGCTTGACCGGATCTGGCACCAGGAAAGCGTCCTGCTGTTTCGTAAGGTTCGGCCAACTGGCCGGGATTTGGACAAAAGGAGGACTGTTTCCGTTATTGGGACCGACGCCCCATTCCGGAACGGTATTAAAGTAGGCGAACAACTCGTAATAATCCTGCTGGGAAA
>CAZXJC010000506.1:0-8919 GCA_964640885.1 uncultured Pirellulaceae bacterium
GGTGCGAGGATTTTTCTTTCCGCCACCTGGTGGACCTGAACGCCCGGAGGTGAAAGAGGCGCCTTTAATGTGCCTGGTGCCACTCTCTGTCACCGCGGTGGCGGGCGTAGCGCTGTTTTTCTTTGCCGACAAGATTTACCAGTGGCTGCTGCCAATTACGACGGGGCAACTGTGACGAATATGAACATGAAGCCTGAGAAAAAATATTGGCTCGACAATCCTGGTAACGTCAGGAAGATTCTCTATGCGCTCTATGGGCTATGGGCGCTGCTGGTGCTGGCTGATTTCGTCTACAAGAAGGAGACGCATTTTCCCGTTGAGGGCTGGTTTGGGTTCTTCGGGATATTTGGATTGCTGGCCTGTGGTGGTGTGATACTAGCTTCGAAAGTACTGCGAGTGTTTTTGAAGCGGGAGGAGGACTACTATGACTAGTATCATTAATAGCCTGCCTCCCGGTATGGTTTTAATCATCGGCGCACTGCTGATCTCGCTGTTGCGCGGACGGGTTCAGCAAGTGGCACTGCTGCTTTTGCCGGTGCTTAGTGCGATTCACCTGCTGGTCTTGCCACATGGTGAGTCCCTGACGCGGGAGGCGTTTGGCCTGCAATTGACGATGGTTCATATTGATAAACTGAGCCTGGTCTGGGGTTACATCTTTCATATCGCGGCCTTCGTGGGCGTCCTCTACGCACTGCATGTGAAGGACACTTTTCAGCACGTCTCGGCGCTCCTTTATGCGGGAGCAGGAATTGGCGCGGTCTTTGCCGGCGACCTGGTGACACTCTTTGTCTTCTGGGAATTAACGGCGTTGACATCGGTCTTCCTGGTTTGGGCCAGTCGCAGTGAAGAATCTTACCGCGCCGGCATGCGGTACTTGATCTGGCAAGTCGGTTCCGGTGTGCTGCTGCTGGCTGGTATCGTGATCCATTACCAGGCAACTGGGTCGATCGACTTCATGGGGCCTTTTTACGAGACCAAGAGTGTGCTGGCCGAATTCCCCTGGCGCAGCCCGGGTCTGGGTCCGGTGCTGATCTTTCTCTCTTTCGGGATCAAGGCAGCCTTCCCGCTACTACACAGTTGGCTTCCTGACGCTTATCCGCAGGCGACGCCCAGTGGATCGGTCTTTCTCAGCGCCTTCACGACCAAACTGGCAATCTATACGCTGGCTCGTGGGTTCCCCGGGGTCGAGTGCCTGATTTGGATTGGAGCACTCATGACCGCCTTTCCTATTTTCTTCGCGGTCATCGAAAATGATCTGCGACGAGTCCTTTCCTACAGCCTTAATAACCAATTGGGTTTCATGGTGGTCGGGATTGGCATCGGATCAACGCTGGCACTTAATGGAACGGCGGCTCACGCCTTTGCCCATATTCTTTACAAGGCACTCTTGTTTATGTCGATGGGAGCGGTCCTCTATCGAACCGGCACGGCAAAGGGTTCCGAGTTAGGCGGTCTTTATAAATCGATGCCTTGGACTACGGGTTTTTGTATTATTGGGGCAGCTTCGATCTCGGCATTTCCACTGTTTAGCGGCTTTGTCACGAAATCGTTGATCTTGACTGCGGTTGCGGAAGAGCATCATTTTTATATTTACATCGTTCTGTTGTTTGCTTCCGCTGGGGTCTTGGAACATTCGGGAATCAAGATTCCCTACTTTGGGTTTTTTGGCCACGATTCAGGAAAACGTGTCAAGGAAGCTCCCTTAAACATGCTGATCGCGATGGGGATTGCTGCGGGATTGTGTATTGGAATTGGTATCTATCCGGCGCCCCTTTACGCGATCTTGCCGTTCGAGGTGGACTACCATGCGTACAACACGACGCACGTGATTACCCAGTTTCAGCTGTTAATTGGATCTGCAGTCGCCGTGGCGATGTTAAAACAGACCGGCGTCTATCCCGCTGAATTGCGCTCGGTAAACCTTGATATTGACTGGGTCTATCGACGTCCGTTCAAGCGATCGCCGGTCGATAACCTGTCTCCGGTGGGGCGGGTGGTAGCCCGTTTGGGCCAGGTTCGGGGACAGGCCGAGCAAGAGTTGATCCTACTGCTGCGCCGAGCGGCCCTGCTGATCCGGCAGGCAGCTGGCTCCCGAGGAATTTCTCAAAAGGCGGTATCGATCGGCGGCATGGCTGTTTGGGTCGCCATTCTTTTGACCCTCTACCTGGTCTTCTATTATGTAAGTTCCTGGTCCTAGCTGATTTATTCGGGCTGGAATGAACTCGGGCTACGACAACTTGCATATCGTCTCAAAAAGGGGGATAACAGGCTTTCCTGACCTGATCCCGTATGTGAGAGGATAGCTGCCATGAAGTTGCCCGTTCGTCTTTGTTTGTTCGTTGCTCTCGGTCTGTTTGCTGCGTCGCTGCCGGCTGCCGAGAAAGCCAAGGTCGTCTTTATCTCGGGTAAGCCGAGTCATGGCCGTCTGAGGCACGAGCATCGTGCTGGTAACATGATTCTTGCGGAGGCCCTCAATCGGTCGGGTCTCCCAGTTGAGGGTGTCTTGGTGCCACATTACGGATATCCGAAGGACGCCAGCATCCTGAAGGACGCTGCGTCTGTGGTGATCTTCTGTACGGGCCATCGGGGCCATGTACTCAATCCGCATCTCGATGAATTTGATGCCTTGATGAAAAAGGGAGCCGGCGTGGTAATGATCCATTGGGCTACCGAGGCGGAAAAAGGAAAACCGGGTGACAAATTCCTTCAATGGATGGGCGGGTTCTGTGATCTTGACTGGTCGGTCAACCCGCACTGGACGCCGACCTTTAAAGATTTCCCGGATCACCCGATCAGCCGGGGACTCAAACCTTTTACGCTTAATGATGAGTGGTACTACCACATGCGTTTCGTAAAGGACTTAAAGGGTGTAACACCCATTCTTTCTGCGTTACCTGGCCCGGAGACATTGCGGCGTAAGGATGGAGCCAGGAGTGGTAATCCGGCGGTTCGCAAGGCAGTGGCTGCCGGTCAGAAGCAGCATGTGGGCTGGGCCTACCAGCGCCCTGGTGGTGGACGAGGATTTGGTTTTACCGGGGCTCATGAGCACGTCAACTGGCGAGACGATCAGTTCCGCCGCGGGGTGCTCAATGCCATTCTTTGGACCGCCCAGGTGGAAGTCCCCAAGGATGGGTTCCCATCAAAGACTCCGACGGAAGAGAAAATCAATGAAAACTTGGACTGACAGTTCAAGGTAAACAGATAGCTTGTTTTTGATGCGCTGCAGTTCCAGTCAGCCAACTTAAAGGGAGATGATCATGGTAGCTTTCCTTTTTAACGTTCGGAGCTTCTCACGCTTGGCGATGATGGCACTTGCCTGCGGTGTTACCGCGGCAAATGCCCAGGAACCGACCTTCAAAGACGTGACGGCTGAGACGGGACTGAAAATCTCTACCGATGCGGCCTGTTGGGTTGATTTGGACAATGATGGTTGGGTCGACTTGTGCGTTTCCGGAGGAGTCTGGAAAAACAATGCTGGCAAGACCTTTACGCGGGTGGCCGATGTGCCGACGTCAGTAGCAGCCGATTATGATAACGACGGTTTGGTCGATCTGTTTTCGTGGACAGCCCGGAAGCTTTATCACAACGATGGGAAGATGAAATTTACGGCGGTCACGTTGCCTGAATTGCCCGCTTCGGTTTCCCGTGGCGCTTGCTGGGGTGATTTTAACGGAGACGGTTTTGCTGACATCTATATTGGTGGCTACGAGGACTGGGGTAAGGGGATTACCTGGCCTTTCCAGGTACTGATGAACCAGGGGGGCAAATCGTTTAAGTTGGCCCGTTCCACCAGTTCGATGCGGGCCCGGGGAGTTACGGCCTGCGATTTCGACCAGGATGGTGACTTGGATGTGTATGTGTCCAACTACCGCTTGCAGCCGAATCAACTCTGGCTCAACGATGGCAAAGGGGCTTTCACAGAGACGGCTCCCAAGTATGGAGTGGTTGCCACTTCTCCGGGGTTCGGTGGTGGTCACTCGATCGGCGCCTGCTGGGGTGATTTCAATAACGACGGTTTGATCGACTTATTTGCAGGTAACTTTGCCCACGTCGATGGTCGGGGTGACCAGCCAAAGTCACGTTTCTTGCAAAACCTGGGAGGAGCAGGCGAGTACCGGTTCAAGGACCTGGGACCCTGCGGCGTCCATTACCAGGAGTCGTATGCGACGCCGAGCACGGGGGACTATGACAACGAAGGCAACCTGGATGTGCTCTTTACGACCGTGTATGGAACCGCTTCTTTTGGCCGCAAGAACAACCCGGTCTTGTTTCGGAACAACGGACAGTTCGCAGTTACCAACGTAAGTGCAGCTGCCGGCGTAGCGGGTCTGCCACCGACATACCAGTCGGCCTGGGCCGACTACAATAATGACGGAGCGCTCGACCTGATGAGTGGCGGCAAGCTGTTTCGCAATACGGTTAGTGATAAAGGTTGGGTCGAGATTCATCTCCAGGGAGATGGTGTCAAGGTGAACCGATCTGCGATCGGCGCGCAGGTCAGGATCAAGATTGGCGACAAAACCTATACTCGGCAGGTGGAAGCAGGGACCGGCGAGGGAAACCAGAACCAGTTGCGATTGCATTTTGGCCTCGGAGCCCACAAGGGTCCGGTAGATATCCAGATCACCTGGCCCGGTTCAACGCCGGCGGCTAAACGGCTTCAAAGTATTAAGGGAGCGGCGGCCAATCAAATTCACAAGGTCCAGTATGGGCCTCCCAGTTCGTAAGTTTAGGCTGGCTGCTGCCCGGATGACCCTCGTTTGCCGTAGCAATCCCCGCTTTTCTTTTGGAGCGGTTTGCCGATAATTGAATGTTCTGGCTGTGAAGTTATCATCTTTGGGAGCAAGTTCATGATGTGGCGCTGGTTCGTTGTGTTGGTCGTAGTTGTGTCATGTTTTTCCGGTGGGTCAGCAAACTGCCAGGAGAAACCGATCCGGGCCTTGTTGATTACCGGTGGCTGTTGCCATGATTATTCGCGTCAGAAACTGATCCTTTCTCGCGGCATCTCGGCACGTGCTAATGTCCGTTGGACCGTGGTTCAGCAGGGTGGCACCAGCACCAATGCTCGCATCCCACTATATGAGGATCCGAACTGGGCTGACCCTTACGATGTGATCATTCACAACGAATGTTTTTCCAATGTCCCCGACGTTGCCTGGATGGAACGTATTCTGAAACCACATCGCGAAGGTAAACCGGCGATCTTGATTCATTGCGCGATGCATGGATATCGGAATGGGACTGATGGCTGGTTTCGATTTTGTGGAATGCAGTCGCCCGGTCATGGGCCCCATTACGCCTATACCGTGGAAGCGATTCAGCCGGATCACGTGATCACGAAATCGCTGGGGAAGGCGTGGAAGGTTCCGAAGGGTGAGCTGTATCACAGCATTAAGTTGTTCGACACGGCCACGGCGCTCGGGCGTGCCAAGCGGCGCAGCGATAACAAGCCACAAATATGTGTTTGGACCAACCAATATCACAAGGCCCGCGTGTTTGCCACGACCATCGGACATTACAACGAGACCATGGTTCAACCAGAGTACCTTGATATGTTGACGCGGGGACTGTTGTGGGCGGTCGGTAAAGACGTAGAGAAATCATTTCGTGCTTCGGATGAGGCAACCAATAAAGCGATTCTTGCCTTGGCGACGGCCCCAGTGGCCGGTTCAGGGGGGGCCCCGGTGTTGGCGGGGAAATGTTGCGGCGAAGGAAACCTGGCATTTGGAAGGAAAACCAAAGCCAGCAGCGAAGAGACGAACAAGAAGAACTTTGCCCGCAATGCTGTCGATGGCGATCTCCGCACACGCTGGTGTGCAGCGGGAGCACAAGGCGGTGAAACTTGGCAGGTGGACCTGGAGAAAACACAGCTCGTGAAGGCAGTTCGGATTCACTGGGAAAGCGAGAACACGGCCTACAAGTACCAGGTGTTTGCCTCGGCCGACGGTGAGACGTGGAAACAGATCGTGGACCATTCCAAGAATAAGAAACAGAAGCGAGTGATTGCTCACCAGGTGAATGCTCCCGGCACGCGTTACTTACAGGTTAAGTTTGTGGGGGCCAGCAAGCGTATGTGGGGTAGCTTCTGGGAATTCGAGGCCAGTGATGGTGAACTTCCGGAGTTGCCCAAGGCGGTTACGACTGGCGGGGCGAAGGGCATGTCGGTTGGAGATGTGCGAGCGCCGGCGGAATTTGATGTGACGATGTTTGGCGCGCCTCCCCAGGTTATTTACCCGGTTTGCCTGGCAGCAGCGGCTGATGGCACAGTCTTTGTGGGCGTGGATGAACAAGGCTCCCTTGGTAAGGAGCCCGGTCGTGGCAAGGTGCTGCGTTGTATCGACACGGATGGTGACGGTGTGGCCGACAAGATTAATGAGTTCGCTCGCATGGATCATCCACGTGGCCTCTTTTTTGACAACCATTCCCTCTGGGTACTCCATCCTCCACTGTTGAGCGTGTTTCATGATGAAGACCGAGACGGCAAGGCCGATCGACAAGAAATCCTGGTCCGAGGTCTTACGACGGATCAGTTGAAGAAGCGTGGGGCCGATCATACGACCAATGGAATTCGTGTTGGTATCGATGGCTGGATTTATATCGCCGTTGGTGATTTTGGCTTCGTCAACGCGACCGGTGCTGAGGGGGTCAAGCTAACCAGGCGGGGTGGGGGCATTTTGCGGGTTCGCCCTGACGGAAAGGAGATGGAGGTCTTTTCCTGGGGACAGCGAAATATCCTGGACGTCTGTATCGATCCCTACATGAACGTTTTTACACGAGATAACACCAATGACGGAGGCGGCTGGGATATTCGCGTGAGTCACGTTCTTCAGTCGGGAAACTATGGCTACCCGTCGCTCTATAAGAACTTTACCGAGGAGATGCTGCCGCCGCTGGCCAATTATGGGGGCGGCAGTGGTTGCGGGGGAATGTTTCTTCATGATCTTCGCTGGCCAGAGAAATTCCGCAAGACGGTCTTTACCTGTGACTGGGGTCGGAGCGAGGTCTATTCGCACAACCTGCCAGCTGAAGGCGCCACCTTTGCTCCCCAGCAGGACGTCTTCCTCAAAATACCCCGGCCAACCGACATCGATGTGGATGGCAGCGGGCGGATGTACGTGAGCAGTTGGAAGAACGGTAAGTTCAATTACGGTGGCCCTAACGTTGGCTTCGTAGCCCAGTTGGTGCCACGTGACTTTGTGCCGAAGCCGTTTCCCGATTTAAACGAAGCCACTGACGAGGTTTTGATTGGCTACCTCAAGCATCCCAGCGCCGTCTATCGATTGCATAGCCAATGGGAGCTAGTGCGCCGTGGAGCGGACAACCCGAGGATGGCTGGGGTGATGGCCGTTGCCGGAGATGCGAAAGCACCGCTTTACGGGCGTGTTGCGGCACTTTATTGCCTGGCCCAGATGGATCCGGCAAGCGTAGCCAGTTTGTCAGGCCTATATGCGAAGAACCCGCCACTGCGAGAATTTGTTCTGCGGGCCATGACTGATCGACGCGGTGCGACAAAGCCAGGTACCAGTCTCTTCCTAGACGGGCTAAAGGATACCAATCCGCGAGTCCGTGCCCAGGCCCTGATTAGCCTGGGGCGCTTGGGTGATGCGAAGGTTGCCGCAGCGATGTTGCCGCTTACTGTACGCGAAACTCAATTTTCAGTTCCAACCAAGAAGCCCCTCTACAACGAAGCGGATCCAGGACGCGTCATTCCACACCTGGCTGTCCAGGCCCTGGTAGCCGTAGGTGCAGTGGAGGTCTGCTTGAAAGCATTGGATGGACCCTATCATGATGGGGCCCAGTGGGCGTTGAAATATATGCATCGCGCGACTGCGGTCGAGGGACTGATCAAGAAACTAAGTACCCAGCGGGATGAAAACCAGCGACGGCAAACACTGACGACGCTGGTACGACTCTACCATCGGGAAGCGGACTACAAGGGCGACTGGTGGGGTACCCGACCCGATACGACGGGCCCCTACTACGCGAGAGCCAAGTGGGAGATGAGTGAGCCGATCGCTAAGGTCATGCGGACCGTGATGGCGGATGATGATAAGGAGACAGCCAAGTTTCTCCAGGGTCAACTGGCTCGTCACCGCGTGTCGATTGATGGCTTGCCAACATCAGCCTCGGTTGCTTCAGCGGAAGATATGAAGCCGATCGTGTTACCTAAGGCAGATCCGGGTGATGCGACCCAAATCGGTAATCAATCGCCAGCAGACGTGATTAAGGCCGCACTTGCTGCTCGCGGTAGCGTGGAAAGAGGGCAGAAGCTGTTCGTGGCACAGTCTTGCCTGAAATGTCATACGACGGCTAATGGCCAACGCCCCAAGGGGCCCCACCTGGTCGATATTGGCAAGCGATACAAGCCGCAGGAACTATTGGAATCGATCTTGAAGCCCAGCGCTAAAATTGCCCAGGGGTTTGACACCTATGGATTTGTCACAACGGAGGGGAAAATTGTCTCCGGTTTTGTGGCCACTGAGAGTGCCGAGGATGTTGAGGTACGGCAGGCGACTGGTGTGCCGCTGGTCCTGGTGAAGACCGACATCGAGGAGCGGGTCAAGCAAAAGAAGTCGATGATGCCTGAAGGGCTGGTCAATAATTTGACGTCGAGCCAGCTGGCAGATCTGCTGGCCTACCTTCAATCGCTTAAGTAACAGGCTGCTTTAGGGATCGAGCGCCATCTGCTGGGCTAGCACGGTTTGCAATTGCTTGACGCGCTCGGGATGCTGAGTTGCGAGGTTGGTCTTCTCCTGGGGATCTTTTTCCATATCGAACAACTCGATCATTTTAGTTCGGCTGTCAACAACCAGTTTCCAGTCCTTTTGCCGTACGGCCTGTCGTTTTCCATTGGAGTTTCTCCAATAGAGTGTGGTCGGCTTAAGCTGCTGGCCCTGGGCGATGGCTGACCAGATGTTG
>CAZXJC010000507.1:0-5423 GCA_964640885.1 uncultured Pirellulaceae bacterium
CGTCCCTTACCCTCACGTCCTTGTCCTTCTCGACCCTGGGCTCCACGGCCTTCACGACCCGGTGCCTGACGGCCTTCTTGCGGACGGGCCGGTCGAGTTTCGTCTTCTCGAGGTGGCTGATCCTCCCGTTGGGCAAAAGAGGTTCCGACCATCATCATGGTCACCACGACCGCCATTGTAACAAGCTGTAATTTTCTCATTAGGACTTACTCCGAAAAGTTGTTTCGAACTTAGTAGACTCTAAAGCAGACGCTCAGCTGTCCGCCCGTTTTACTCAACTTACTTAAAATCACCTCTTCCAGGGTTCCAATTTACAGGAACTAATATTGTAGTGTCCAGAGCGACCCAAGGCCATTAGCAAAGACCTATCCAAACAACAACCTTTACTAATAAACAGTCCGACAGAAGGAACCAGCAATCGAACAACCTCGAATGACACTAAGCCCAAGTTCAGTCTGGTCCGACGCTTCACCCTCTTCTCCGCTAACCAGACGGTTTGTGCCCCTGGAGCTGTTGCCTTGCTATCGCGTCCACACGATTGGGCCGACTATATATCATTAACCTTGGCGGAGACTGGGAGTCTCGGTTTTATTGAAATTTTCTCGCTTTTTCGCCAGACCTAAGTTTTTCCGGCCAAGGCCACCAAAAACAACGATCGCAATCATTCCGAGGCACAATATCGCTACCAGTGCTCTACTAACCAAATAGACTACCTGCATCTTTTTCTGCTAAAATGGACTCCCTGTGAGCATTCAATAGTCGAATGACGACAATAAATCCTAGAATGACTTCTCAACGTTCTGTACAGCTGTTGCTACCGAATCCATTCACTACTGCAACGACAACTTTTCAAGTTTCAACAGAGACACCTGGCGGATGAATCAACCTCAATCTCCTGGCGACGGTACCCCACTCAACCAGGCTGGCCAGCAGTCGGGTTCGGGGTCTACACCAGCAGATATCGATGCACGTATCCGTGAACTGGAACAAGCCAAGCAGGAACTGGAAGCGCAACTTGCGCAAGCCAAAAGTGCACCACCGGAAACACCCACCGCAACCGCTCCCAAAAAGCGACCTCAAGAATCTACCACCGGACAGGCTCCAGCAAAAAAACCAGTCGTCACTACTGTAGTGGCAGCAACAACTGCCTCGGGACAGCAATCGACACCAGCGACTCGCAAGGCAAAAACCAAACAGCCATCGGCTCCGACACAAAGCAGTCAACCTGAAACAGCTGAGGAAGCGGCGCCGCCTAAAGGAGGCAGTGGGTGGCTTGGCACACGCCAAGTCCCGGCTTGGGCCATCAGCATGCTAGTCCACCTGGTTCTCCTACTAGTCCTGGGACTGATCACGCTGGCTGCCCCCTCTGTTGCCGACTATGCCATCATTGTTGCCAGTGAAGATGGCGAAGAACCGTTAGAGCAGATGGCGGAAATCGATCTGTCGCAAGACCTGGAAAATATGGAAGAGCTTTCTCCGTCCTTTGAATCCCCATCGATCAGCGAATCGGAAATGAGCGAACTGACGCTAGCCACTAATGCGGCTGACGTGAGTGACATTGGCCCTCAGGCAGTTGAGCAAGATTCTGTCAGCCAAATCAATGCAATTTTTTCTGACAATGGTACAGCCATGGAGTCACTGAGTGACAAAGTCGGAAAAATGACAGCCAGTTTCTTTGGTTCCAAGGCCAAAGGGCGACGATTTGTGTTTGTCGTCGACAACTCCAACAGCATGCAGCGTGGTCGTTTTCACACGGCAGTCAATGAACTGGTTAAAACGGTCGAACAGATGGAAGCAGACCAATACTTTTACGTTATTTTCTTTAGCGACACAGCTTACCCTCTCTTCTGGCCAGCACCCGTTTCGCAGTTGGTTCCGGCCACGCGCAAGAATAAGGAACGCCTGCAGCAATGGCTCTATACAGTTGAACTCTGCTTGCATACCCGTGGTTCCGATGCGATGAAACTGGCTCTTTCCTTGCGACCGGATGCAATTTACGTCCTCGGAGATGGTGCCTTCACCGACCCTACCGCCACTCAACTCACACTTCCCCACAATCGTCGCACACCGATTTTTACCCTCGGCATGCAGGTCGCTGAAAAGGGCAGGTCTCAGTTAACCCAGATCGCAAAAGCCAACAATGGTACTTATCGCCTGGTTACCGTGGCACCTGGGGCTGCGCAGGCGGCTGCCCGAGCCCCGATCAAGAAAAACAACACGCGGGGACCAATCTGGGGTATGAAGCTCCCAGTGAGGAAGAAAAAGAAATAAGCGGTCGACCTTCTCAGGGATTCTTCTTATTGGTTTGCCCCAGGGAGAAAAGGTGGGACAAGGTACGCAAGTACATCACACCTTCAGCAATGGCCGGCGTGCTGTGGCTCGCTTCGCCCAAATCAGTGCGTCCCAACAATTCATACTCTTTTGACGCCGCCAGGACGACCACGGTACCATCCACATCGATGTTATAGATTCGCTTACCGACGCAAACAGGTGAAGCGTAGAACATCTTGCCAATCCGTTTAGTCCAATGCAGCTTCCCCGTGACACTATCAGCACAACTGACAATTCCATTGTCAGACCAAAGAAAGAGCAGTTCTCCATACACCAGCGGGGTCGTGCATAAAGGGGCACCACGGGTAATACGATATACCTGGTTAGTTTTCCCAGTGCCTTTCGTCGGGGGCCGTACAGCAACCACTTCATTGCCATGCCCCAACCATCCGCAGACTCCTAAAACCAGATCGCCGGCGATCACGGGAGACCCGATTGACGATTCAACATGTGATTTATCAAAAACATCGGCTGCCCAGTTGGTTTTCCCCGTACGGGGATCAATTCCCGTAATCCCTTGTTCCCAACTGGTAAAAACCAGTTCCTCACTGCCATCTGGTCGGCGATGGAGGCAGGGAGTGGCATAAGCAGATTTGCTTTCTCGCTTAATTAGCCAGGCTGTCTTGCCCGTTTCGCAATCAAGGGCAATCAAGCTACTCTGCCCTGCCTGATCATTAGGTAAAATCAGCAGCTTCCCAGTTCGAATTGGGGATACTCCAAACCCATGTCCTCCCTGATAAGGCCCAAGATCCCGCTGCCAAAGTGTGCGTCCCTGCTGATCCAGCGCCATGACCAGGACCTGCTGGGGTGTTCCCCAGCAAACATAAACGTGTTTTGCGTCGACCACCGGTGTCGCCGATGCATAACTTTTCAACTGATGCTTACGATGTTGTGGCGCCTGGAACGTTCGCTGCCATTGCTGCTTACCCGTTTGAGCATCGAGGCAAATTACAAAGCGTTGGCCAGTCGCTTCATCCCCACTGGTCAAAAATACTTTCTGACCCCACAAAACGGGCGATGAGTGACCGACTCCAGGCAATTCCACCTTCCAATTGTAGTCTGCTGCCGTCCATTGGGCAGGAATCGTGTTTGCCAGACTGACCCCCGAACCATTGGGACCACGAAACCGCTCCCATTGCTGTCCTTGCACTGGCCCAGCCAGCAAGGCCACAAGTCCGATGACAAAACTAGCGTTTGGCCATTTCATTTAATCCACTCCCCCATGAGGTTCGCACCAGCTAACCGATCGGTATCCTAGTCTACCAAATTGTCGCCTGGTTGACTTGTACTTCTGATGCAACCAATCGTCGGACCCGCCAGATCGGTGCTAGAAGATCCTCTCAGATGGACTACAATTCTTCTCGTACCCAACGCCTTCGTCGCGCGATTCCCCTGCCCAAAGGTCCTTTCATGAATAGCCCTGAAGACAATTTCGCCGTCATGATGGCCGGCATCCCAACAACGAACCTGTCACTCTATCACCGTATTCGATTCCTGGTGGGCGACCCTACTGCCTTGGTCGAATTACCTGCTGCCGGTGGAGACCGGGAGACCACCCTCATTCTTCGTGATATCGAAATGGAGCGAGCTGGTCAGCACGCGCAGGTTAATCACGTCGCTTGCCCGGCCGATTTTGCTCCGCCAACCGGCCTCTCCGGTGATCGGGAAACTGCCACGGCCCAAGCTGCAGCAGAATTAATACAACGATCAGGAGTGCGGCAAGTGATCACGGACCGTTCCTTGCCACTTATCTACGCACACCATCTCCAACTATTAGGAATCGATGTGCAATGCCAGTTGGAAATGGGTGTCCAAGAGCGCCGAGCTAAGGACGAGCAGGAGATCGGCTGGCTACAGGAATCTCAACAGGCAACCGAGGGGGCCATGAAAATGGCCTGTGAACTGGTCGCCAATAGCCAGGCAAACGCCAGTGGTGAATTAATGGTCGACGGAGCGCCGCTGACCTCCGAGCGAGTCCGCTCCTGCATCGATTTATGGCTCTTGGAACAAGGCTACACCAATCCGGAATCCATTGTTGCTGGGGGACCGGAAGCCGCCGATTGTCACAACCGAGGCAGCGGCGTCTTACGCACCGAACAACCTGTCATCATCGACATCTTCCCACGCAATCGCCAGACACTTTATTATGGCGACTGCACACGAACGGTTGTTCATGGAGCGATTGATCCTCAGATCACCAGGATGCACGCTGCGGTCGTAGCCGCTAAAGCCGCTGGAACTCAAGCGGTTCAAACAGGCGTCAGCGCCGAACTAGTACACCAAAAAACCATCGAGATCATCCAGCAGCATGGGTACCAAACTGGCTTACCAACAGCAGCAGACTCAAACGACTACTGTGCGATGACCCACGGAACTGGACATGGCATTGGGCTGGACGTCCACGAACCACCCCTGCTCGCCTTTGGTGGCCCACCGCTGGTCACGGGTGATGCCTTAACAATTGAACCCGGGCTCTATTGTCGCGAGATCGGCGGGGTCCGGGTCGAGGACATGGTGATCGTAACGGCCGACGGTTGCCAGAACCTCAACCAGCTTCCCGAAGGGCTTGACTGGCGCCGCTAACGATCGAGGATCACAAAACTGGCGACTAAGCTTGCCCGCTACGAGCCACTCCCTTCATCAACCCAGGCAAAAACCAGTTCCTGATCGTCTTCCTGCCAGGCAGGATTCAGAGTCGGTTGCCGAGTCTTAGGCAACCGTGAAATTGCCGTGCGTCTGCTGCGACGCCGTCGCTGTACCGGTTGGTCCAGGCAAAACAGCCCCATCGCTGGCACTGCAGCCAGCCCCAGGCTCCATGTCGTCAGCCACAACACATGCGTCGAATCGGCTTCCAAGTGGCTTAACCATCCTCCCAGTGACGTGTAACGCGGGACCAAAGTCACCACCCGGTCTATGGTAATCACGGTGCAACTCAAGCAGAGCAGAACACCAGTTACATGCAATAAAAAGAGACTAATCTTGGCAATTTGTTTCATTGGTTTGTTTCCTCGACACAATTCCTATCAGCGTTCAAAAGAAACCACGAACCGGATCTTCCACATGTTGTCCTGCCCGCCCATTACTGTTACGGG
>CAZXJC010000508.1:0-6385 GCA_964640885.1 uncultured Pirellulaceae bacterium
AACTACTCCGACCAGGCCAGTGACGCCATTAAGGCAGCCGGACCTCAGCTCAAGAACGCTTGAATCGAGAGCTAAATCCGGCAAGGTGTGAGCGGTTAATTCGCTCGCCGAAACAAGCCGGATTTGCCAAAGCCAACTCTCCCCCTGAACCGAAATGGACATGCTCGTTCACCTTGGAGGTTTCGCGGTTCTCAACGTGCTCGCGTCGTTCCTCATCTGGCAGGGCCTAAAGGCCATCACAGCTTCCAAAGATTTCCGCGAGAGCGATGCGCTCTCCTCCGCGCGCTATCCGACACGCGAGAGCAGCCTCTTGCTGGGCGCCTACGCGCTCGCGTGCCTCCTCTTCGCCGGAAACCTTCGCGATGACCCATACACGGGGGTCGTTTATCTCAGCGTGAGCCTGATCTGCTTCTACTCAGTCACCTTCATCATCTCCTATGTGGCAGCCTTCAAGAGACCCAGGCTCCAGTCCATTTATTGCGCCGTCCACTCAGCAGTGCTGGGGGTCCTCATCTTCCTCTTCATCACCGTGGTGCTAAGTTCAGGCTCTCCAGTCTGACGATCGCTGGTCTTGAAAACCGGCGTGGGGCAACCTACCGGGGGTTCGACTCCTCCCGCCTCCGCCAACGGGTAATTGCTGCAATCGGTATAACCGGACAGCCCCGTGCATGATCAGATGCCCTGACCCCTACCTTGCGCTATTTCCTGCGCCAATTCATCGCAACGGACCTGTTACCCCTTGTTTCTGCGTAAAAGGGGAGAAACGATTGATTCTACGGAAACCGTTTGCAGGGGTTACAAAAGCAGGCAACAGGGTCACCTGGGATCGCTGCCAGAATAGTGAGCAACCGATCCAAAACTGTTGCTGCTGCGTACTTCTGATTTATCCCATGACTCGGGCCTATTCAGACATTCTGGAATCACTATGGCAGCTGAAAACCAAACAAATCCCGCTGACAATTCATCTCCCGAATTAAACGATACTGTCGACGAATTAAACGATACGACCACTGACGTCGATTCAACGGTCGCCGACGAGGTACCAGCGATTCCTCGCGAACCAGCTTCGCTCACCGATTGGCTGGCGGGCACCTGTTTCTTCCTGTCAGGATTCTTATCACTGATTTACGAGATCTGCTGGATCCGTAAATCCTCGTTGATCTTTGGCAACACGACTTACGCGGTCAGCACCGTCGTGGCGGTCTTTTTAGGTGGACTGGCCATAGGCAGCTACCTGTTCGGCAGACTCACCCGGAGCAACCTGACCCCCATCAAGACCTATGCCAAGCTGGAAATCTGGGTCGGCATCCTGGCTGCCTTAACACCGCTGTTATTTCAACTCGTGCAGGCGCCTTTCGGAGCAGTCTACGACCAGTGGCTCTTTAACTACCTGAACAATATGTCACCGGTTAGCGCGTTCTTACTGCCCGCCTTTCGCATGCTCCTGATCACCGTCTGTATTTTACCAACCAGCATTCTGATCGGTGGTACGCTACCCTTGTTCTGTCGGCAGTACGTGCGTCAAACGTCAACCGTCTCCCGACCAGTCGGGTGGCTCTACGGAATCAACACGCTGGGAGCCGCCTGCGGCTGTGCCTGCTGTGGGTTCCTGCTGATCCCGCTACTCGGAATTGACACTTCGATTTACCTGGCAGCCTTTCTCAATCTGCTCCTCGGCCTGACCGCGCTGCAATTGAAGATGCCCGCCATCACTCCCTACGTCGAACCGGTTGTCGAAGAGGAAGAAGAGGCAGTTGCAGAAGAGACCTCCGCAGCGGCCGAAAGTGGCCAGCAGGAAATTGCCAATGCAGTCCCAGCAGCGGACAGCTCGGGTGACGAGCAACCTGCGGACGAGGATTACGACGACGAGGACTACGAGGATGAAGAGTACTACGACGATGAACCGTGGACTCTTTCCAATCCTTCTCGCGTCATGGCAATCCTGATCTTCATGTGCGGTTTTACTGCCCTGGCAAACGAAGTTCTCTGGACCCGAGTTCTTTCCCTCATCCTGCACAACACGGTCTACACCTACACCCTGACACTAACGGTAATCCTACTCGGCATCGTCCTGGGCAGTATTCTTACCGCCAGTCGCTTTGACCGCGTGCAACGACACGGACTGCTCTTTGGCTGCGTACAGGCTGCCAATGCGATTCTCGTCTTACTGGCCATGCTACTACCGGCCTCTTTTTGGGCCCAATGGACAAACAGTTCAAATACATCGTCACAGCTTTACTTGATCGCCGCGATCATGCTTGTACCAAGTATTCTCTCCGGCATGACCTTTCCACTAGCCATTCGTTTCGTGGTCAGTGAACCTTCGCATGCAGGAGTAAGTGTGGGTCGCATGGTCGCCCTCAACACGCTGGGCGGTATTATCGGCTCCCTGCTGGTGGGCTTCATCTTCCTGCCTAATACGGGAATGGCCTTGACGCTCAAATGGACTACCGGGGTTGGCTTGCTGGCTGGCGTGGGCTCCTGGATGCTACTAGACACGTCAACCTTGCGATTGTGGCTGGTCATTGGCTCAGCCTTCTGCTGGCTGGCCATTCCCTATGTCATGCCGACCGACCTACCTCGTGACTACTTGGATCAAGACAACAACCTGGTCGCTTTCCGGGAAGGAACCGGCTCCACGGTCTCCATCCTTCGTGACGAAGCCTACAACGTCCTGGAAATTGACCGTTTGTGGCAAGGGACCACCGAACGGACCCACCAGGCACTGGCAGCTCACATTCCCGCCATCCTGCACGAGCGACCGGAAGACGTCCTTGTCGTAGGGCTCGGACCGGGGCAAACCGCCAGGCGTTTCCTGATGCATAGCGTTAAGAAATTAGACTGCGTAGAAATTGAACCCAGCCTGGTCGAACTGCTCCAGTTACACGGCGAAGATTTCCAGGCCGAGTGGCTCAACGCCCCAGCCGTCAACATTATTTTCGATGACGGCCGCAATTACATTACGCATACGAAAACCCAGTATGACATCGTTTCCATTGAAATCGGACAGGTATTCCGACCCGGCCTGGGATCATTCTACACGCGCGTGTTTTACGATGCAGCCAAACCACGACTCAAGAAGAATGGTATCCTCTGCCAGTTTATTCCTATCAAGTTCCTTACCGAGGAACATTTTCGTTCGCTGGTCGGCACCTTCGTGGACGCCTTTCCGAACAGCGTGCTCTGGTACAACACCCATGAGCTCTTGTTGCTGGGCACGCCGGGCGAACCGATTAAGCTCTCCCCTGCCCGACTGGCAGCGATCGAACTGGATGAACGACTCAATGAAGATTTGGCCTACGCCTACTGGGGTGGACCAGGTCATTACTTGAATCAACGCCACGTTTTCCTGGGTGGATTCTTAACAGGTTCTGCCGGTCTGAAAAAACTCTCCAGCGGTGCGGCCCGACAAAAAGACAATCTTCCCCTCCTGGAGTACATGCAAAATCTCAACCTGATAGAACGCGATTTCCACAAACCAATCGTCGAACTTATCCAGGAAAACCTGACATCCCCCGCCTCCATTCTTAGCGAACAATTACCAGAGGCAGATATCCAGGCAGGTACCATGGTGCGCGATGAGAACTTGCGCAGCATCGTATCGGCAGCTTACCTGGAAATTGGTGCAAGCATGTTTAACCAGGGAGATCATCTGCGCTGCGTCCCCTACCTGTTACGCGCCGTCAACTATCTACCTGCCAATGCCGAAGCGAATTTCTATCTCGGCAATGCCCATGGGGCCTTAAACAATCTCGATTTGAGCACCGTTTACTATCAACAGGCTATCGGGATCCGGCCAGATTACGTCCGAGCCCATACCCACCTGGCTTTCATCCTGCGACGAATGGGACAAACCGAAGGGGCCATTGAGCATTTTGAACGAGTTATTGAACTGACCCCGATGAACATCGGCGCATTGTTCGGCCTGTCACAAATTCGCTCCACTCATCCAGATGCAGCAATTCGAAATGCTGCCCAAGCCCTGCAACTGGCCACCACAGCCACTCAATACACCCAAGGCCAAAATGCCCAGGTACTGATGGCACTTGGTGATGCCTATGCTGCCAACGGTCAGTTCGAGGAAGCTATCGCCGCCGCCGAGCAGGCGGTCGCCCAAATGGGCGGTGGATTACAATCCGAAGGTATTCGACGACGGCTCGCCTTCTATCGGCAAAAACGACCCTACATCGAACAACCTGTCGCCCCCAACGCGTTCCCCGGACCGAACCCGAATCAAACCCCTAGTCAGCCAGCACCAGCAAATCCCAATCCAGCGCCAACAGCGCCCGGCCCCCTCGGTCCAGCACCCGCAGCCCCTGCCCCGGCTAAGTCTCCGTAATACATTCATAATGGCCTCAGAGCAGAGCTCTGAAGCTGCTGCCGGTCAGGAATGCCAGAATCCGCTAAGAAGCTATCGTTTCTTGGCTTTTTCTCCACTTTATCTTCGTTGACTGCCCAGATTTACTTGACGCCAAACCGTTCCTTCGGCAAAATTCGCCACCGCAGTCGAGCGATAACAACCGGCGGTCCCACCTAACCCACGCTTATAAGTCACTTATTATGAACCAGTTAATCTCACGATCCCTGATCTTGTTTGCTTTCCTGGCAACCAGCTTGTCTGTCAATGCGGCCCAAGCCGAAAACTACTATGTCAATAATGAGACAGGTGATGATAGACGGGACGGGCGCTCCGCGGACCTGAGCGACCTGGCCAGTGGCCCTTACCGGACGATTACAAAGGCCTTGCAAGTAGCCAATCGCGGGGATCATATTATCCTCGCCAAGACGAAAACACCGTACCAGGAGAGCATCACGCTACAAGCCAGCCGTCACAGTGGCATGTTAACGCGACCTTTCGTACTGGAAGGAAACGGCGCCATCCTGGATGGGTCCCAGCCGATTCCGGAAACCGCCTGGGAAGGTGTCCCAAACCGTCCCGATCTGTTCCGCTATGAACCCCGCTTCAAAAGTCACGTCTTACTCTACCTGTTCGGCCGTCCAGCGAAGCGGGTTACTGTCTCAGCAGCGGACGCGCAAGCACCCGAGTTAAAACCGCTGCAGTGGTGCCTGTTTCGCGGGCATGTCTACTTCCGCGTAGAACCGAACAACATCCCGACTGCCTACGTCTTATCAGCTACCTCCTTGCCTGTCGGAATCACGCTTTACGAAGCACGACACATTCAAATTCGCAACCTGGTCGTGCAAGGATTTCGACTCGACGGTATCAATGCACATAGCAGCGTCTTTGATGCCAACTTGCTGAGTCTCAACTGTCGCGGTAACGGTCGCAGCGGGATTTCCGTGGGAGGCGCTTCAAGCGTCCGGGTAGAATCCTGCCTGCTCGGTAACAACGGCCAGGCCCAGCTACGAACCGAAGGTTACTCCCGGGCCCTGGTTGTCAATTGTGACCTGATCGACGATGATCCCACAGCTCCAGCCGTAGTCAAACGCGGTGGCCAGGTGACTGTCAAGAATACGCCGGCGCCTGCCGCGCCGTAGGCCAGTCGGCAATCAACATTAGTCGACCGCTTCAGCAGTTCTCTCTGCTTCTGCTTCTCGCATCAAGCGACTTAATTCCCGACGACCAGCGAAGTAATAGACGACTCCCACCAGGGCAATCCCCAGCGTCATCAGGCGATATCCCAGGGCCACCACGAAACCCTGGCTGGTCTGGACACCGGCCACACGACGATAGAGAAAGTCGAGTCCCATTTCAAAACCACCCAGGCCACCGGGCAAGGGGAGCGAGCCAGCCACGTTAGCGATCGAAACCATTACCACGTGCTGTCCCCAGCCCGGCGGATTCCCTCCCATGCCACAGGCAATCATAAAGACGCAGAGGGCAAAGAGCACATGCGTAAAGAGGCTGAGAATCAGCAGGGCAAACAGTCGCCCCAGTTTACTTCGAAAGAGCAGCAGCGCCGTCAAGATGCGCTCGCCAACCGTATCTGAATCGGTTAACTGTTTTGGGTCTGGCTTCTCAAAACGTCCTCCCCAGAAAATAAAGACGACGCCGGCAATTCCGCCGACCAGCAAAAATCCCAGCGTCCCCTGCAATACCGCCCGAACTTTCGGATCAACCACTTCCACGTTCAACAGGGCAACTGCTGCCACGATCGCCAGGGCGTAGAGTCCCAGCAGACGATCTGCAACCACAGAAGAAACGGCTTCCGTCTTACGTCCCGGTTGTTGTTTAGCGATGAAGTAGGCCTTCAGTGAATCACCACCGAGAACGCCCAGAGTGAGAAAGTTACAGAAGTAGCCAACGAAACCGAGCCGCAAAGCATCGACTAGCCGAAAGGGGAGGTCGAGCGTACGGACCATCACCCACCAGCGGAAAAAAGTTGTGGCGACGGCAGCCAAGCCGACCACGAACGCACCTCCC
>CAZXJC010000509.1:0-5521 GCA_964640885.1 uncultured Pirellulaceae bacterium
GGCGAAGAGCTCTGGACAGTCCGCGGGGGCTCACGAGTCGTCTGTACAACACCTGTCATTGGCGAGGACAATTACCTCTACGTCGCCAGTTGGGCTCGCGGTGGTGACGTCGACGAGCGAATCTCGGTCGACCCGTTCAAAACGGTCCTGGCCAAGGTCGATGCAAACAACAACGGAACGATTGAACGTAACGAGTTGGAAAAAGGTGGACCAGTCGAGCGTCGTTACGAACAAGTGGATCGCGACAAAACCGACACCCTGACGGAAAAGGAGTGGGAATACTATCGTGGCGTCTTTGATGCAGCCCGCAACGGGGTCCTAAAAATTCGTCCCGGCGGCACCGGGGACATCACGAAGAGTCACGTCGAATGGGAATTCCGTCGATTTCTTCCCTTCTGTTCCTCTCCGCTTCTCTACAACGGTTATCTGTTCACCGTCAAGGATGGCGGTATCGTTACCTGCATCGATGCTGCTACCGGCAAAGCGCTACAGACCAAGCGAATTTCCGGTACCGGGAACTACTACAGTTCGGCGGTAGCCGGGGATGGCAAGGTCTACTTTTTCGACCAGCGCGGAAAGATGACGATTATCTCTTCCTGGGTCGAGTGGAAGGAACTGGCGACTGCTGACTTCAAGGAAGAGATTTTTGCCACGCCGGCAATTGCAGATGGCCGCATCTACATTCGCACGGCCGGTCATCTTTATTGCTTTGACTAGCGTGCCTAGTTACGAGCAAAAGCCTCGCTTGAAATAACCAGTCGAACCAGGTCGCGCAGTCCATTACCGCGCTTCGCCAGTTCGCTGACAATCTTATCGACGCTGGGCCGATCGGTGATTTCCAGTTCACGGCCGAGAGCATAGGTGAGCATACTTTCGACGAGTCCACGAGCAAACTGGTCTTCACGTTCAAGCAGCAATGGTTTTAACTCAGCGAGACTGGCAAAAGACTCACCCGTAGGCAACTGCCCACCAGCACTGATGACCGTCTCTTTCTTTTTGACGTCATAGAGATCTCGCCAGGCGCCAACCGCATCAAAGTTCTCCAGGGCAAACCCCAGCGGATCAATTTTACGATGGCACTCGGCGCAGGTAGCAATTTCGCGATGCTTGGCCAGTTGCTCCCGAATCGTGGTAGCACCACGCGTATCCGGTTCAATGGTAGGTACATCGGGTGGTGGTGATGGCACCGAACTACCGAGGATTTTTTCCAGCAGGTAAATCCCACGGACCACTGGACTGGTATCCACCCCGTTGGCAGAAGCCGTCAAAAAACTTCCCTGGCCCAGTAAGCCACCACGATTGCGGTCCTTTAAAGCAACGCGTTGGAAGCTACCCGCACTGAGCTTGCTGACATCCTTGAACCCGTAATGGTGAGCCAGTGGTCGATTCAAGAAGGTGTAATCCGAATCAATAAAATTCCGAATCGATCCGTTTCTCTCCAGCAAGTCACTAAAAAAGTGCTGAGTCTCTCCCTCCATGGCCCCAGCCAGTTTATCGGTGTAATAGCTAATAAACTCGGCGCTAGGAGGCTGCTCACCAATGTTATCCAGGTTCAGCCAGACACGAAGAAAGTTTTCGACAAAACGTGTCGAACGGGAATCGGCTAGCATTCGCTCGACTTGCCGATTCAGGCCATTGTTTTTCAACAAGGTACCATCTGCTGCCCGCCCCAGTAGTTCCTTGTCCGGAGCGGATGACCAGAGGAAATAAGAGAGTCGGCTGGCAAACTGATAGCCATCCAGCGATCCCTCACCTTCGTGCCTGTAGAGGAATCCCGGCGAGCAAAGAACCGTGCGAATTCCAAGTTGCAGCGCCTCGAGCGGTTTGCTCCCTGATTCCAGTTTTCCCTGCACCATCGATTCAATACCAGACAGGTCTCCCGGTCGAAGTGGTCGTCGATAGGCCGCTGTTGTAAAACGCCTCAGCTGGGGCAGCACATCCTGCGGGCGAATGTTCTCCGGACGCAAATTTCCATACATCCGCTGATGTCCGGCAGATGGCCATTGGTCGATATGGGGTCCAATCAACTGGATCTCGTAGATGCGCAAGCGAGGACCCTTGTAAACCTTGTGCAAACGCCTCAAGAAATCATCGACGCCATCGTCTGCCAGGATAGCTGTGATTTCAGGATAACGGCCAGCATCCTCGCGAGCTTCAGCGAGCAAGATACGCCGCGTCGGTTTAAAACGCGGATTCCCATTAGCAAAACCGATTTCCAGTTGATACCCCTTGTCGATCCAAACTCGGTATTCAAACCATTCAGGTTCCTGCCGAGAAACCTCCTGAATACCCAAGGGCGTACCACGCATGGGATTACGAGATTGCTCACCGTTGCTGGTAACCCTGTTGCTCTTCACCGCATTGATTTGCATGACAGCCGGGTCACCGGACCGGTATTGGACTGCCCGATAGGAATAATGATGCACCAGTCCGAAGGCAGCCGCTTTGACCCGCACGGTATAGTAACCACTGGCTGGGACGCCCGCTGGTTTTTCTAGTGGTGCAAAGGCGATGATGCCATCTCGCGGCGTCGCCCCGACCAAGTCGGAATAAGATCCCGCGGTAATCGTCGGCATAAACTTGTCTTGAATGAAAATAGCTGCCCGACCTTGATTCTCCTTTGTCTTCGGAAATCGGAAGGGACCTTGCTGGATTAGTGTGCGAATCTCCGGTTGTGGTTCAAAATGAGTCGCGGCCGTCATGGCTGTTTCAGCAGCACGTAAATAATGGCCAAGCAACAAGCCGGAAGTAATCAGTTCCTGGCCGTTGTTGTCGAAACCAGCTACCTTGGCCTCAGCTGGAAAATCAACCGCGGGATCTACCACATTGGTATTTAGCGAGAGGAGATCACCAAGCGTATGCCGATACTCAACTTTGTTCAGTCGCCGCATGACAGCATGACCGCCACTGCTCTTGAACCTCGCCTGGGCATCTGTAATCGACCTGGTAATCGAGGCCACGGCAGCAGCTCGCTGACCAACCGTTGGCTGGCGGGCATTCTTGGGTGGCATCGAGCTTAAATTGAGCTGGTCAAGAATCTCCTGCCATACTTCCAGGCTTTCCTGGGTCGCGATGGATTCGTCGAGTTGATCAAAACGACGCTCCGCTTTTGGCTTGGTGGCACCGTGACACTTGACGCAATAGGTTTTCACGAACTGGCTGGGGGATTGCCCAACAGCGACCACGGGCAGCAAAAGCAGCGACAGAAACGTAATTAGCAATCGCATGAATCAACCCAGGTTCATTAAGGAAAATGTTCCCGTGCTCTTCCCAAAACGATCGGTCTCCAAGCCAAACCACTGCAATGCCGAAAGCCAGAGGTTTGAGAGGGGGATCTTGCCTGCCCCATCCCGGTCTGGACTGACCAGGTGCCCGCGGTGCTGTACCCCACCACCGGCCATGACAACTGGTAAATGCTTGTTACTGTGAGTCGAACCGTTCCCCATACCACTGCCGAAAATTACCAGCGTATGGTCAAGCAGTGATTTGTCATCTTCGGCAACCACGTCACTAATTTGATCCAGGAAGCCAGCAAAATGTTTCAACAAGTAAGCCTCGACCTTGGCCAGTTCCTTGAGCCGTCCGGGATCCTTCCCATGATGTGACAAGCCGTGGTAACCCATTTCGGTCAGCCCTGTCAGCGTCAGGCGAACCGGCGTTTCCAGGCTGGTGACCCGCGTGGAATCCGTTTGCAGTGCCAGCGCCATCAACTGGTAGAAGAGCGGGATACATTCCAGGTGCGTCTGACCCGTATCGAGAATTGGTTCAATGCTGGGCTTAGGTTTTGGCTGATCCACCCAGACCTCTGACATCTGTAACTGTTTTTCAACATCTCGTACTGAAGTCAAATATTGATCCAACTTGTTTCGATCAGCCAGATTTAATCTTCCCTTTACCGAACGAGCGTTCTCCAGGAGGGCATCAATGATACTGGCATCCTGTCCAATTCGATAACGTTGAGACTTACGTACTGATTCATCTGCTTGGACAAAAAGAGCTTCGAAAAGACGAGCCGGGTTAGTAATGGGAGGAATTCTGACACCAGATCGATTCCAGCAGAGATCCGCTCCTTCACCGAGACCCGTCACGAGGGACGGATACCTGGTGGCAGATCCGACGTGTTCCGCTGCCCGTTGATCGAGCGTCATGTTCTTCTCCGGAAAACCTGCAGCTTCCTGGATCTTGATACCACTCAAAAAAGTCCCCACACCGGAGTGTCCACCCGTGGCGTCATCATCCAGGTTCGAGAAGACAGTAAACTTCTCCCGGTGATGGTCAATAAACTTCAACGACTGGGTCGTTTGATAGTTCTGCCCTGCCACGGTGGGAAAAAAACCGCCTGGCCAGTAACCCAGACTGTTTCCGATACATACGAGTCGTTTGGGAACGGCTGCTGGCTTCGCTGCTGAGAGTTGTCTCGGCGTTAAACTGGCTAACGTCGGTAGCGCCAACGAAATCCCGGCACCCCGGAGGAAATGTCGGCGATCAATTTGTTGTTTTGAGCTCATAATCAACTATTGTAGCTACTCCAGTCATGATCAACCATCGAATTAAGGGTTCTAAAATCACTGGACTGGTAGATCGCCTGACTGCTGGGGCTTGATTTTTAGTGTTCAAAGCCTTACTCCTATTCATAAAGGAAGTAACTTCTACAACGAAGGTTTTACGGACTCACGATCTATAAGGAATTCAGCCATGAAACGGGCACTACTTTTCATCATTGCTTTCATAATCGTTGCAACCTTCACGCAATCTTCGACGATCGCTGAAGACTGGGTGGTCTACGAAGGCAAGTCTGGACCCGGTAAAGGAAAACACATTGTCTTTATCGCCTCCGATCACGAATACCGGGGCGAGGAAACATGTCCTGCTATTGCCCGCATCCTCGCCTATCGATATGGATTCAAGTGCACCGTGCTATTTGGCCTGGATAAGGACGGCTACATTCAACCGGGGTCTTCCCGCATACCGAACATGGCCGCCCTCGATGATGCCGATATGATGTTCCTGTTCTTGCGGTTCGTCGCTCCCGACGACGCTACGATGAAACCTTTCATTAAGTACCTCGAGCGAGGTGGCCCAGTACTGGGCCTGCGGACTACGACCCATGCATTCAATGGCCTCAAGGGACCTAACAGCAAGTACAATTTCAATTCACGTGACAAGAGTTACGACTATGGGTTTGGCCGACAGGTGCTGGGGGAAACCTGGCGACCGCCAAACGCTGGTCACTATGGCCGAAACCACAAATTTAGCACGCGGATGTTCACCGTGCCCGAGCAAAAAAATCATCCTGTCATGCTAGGGGTCAAGGACATGCATGCCATGGCTGGGGCTTACAGTGCACAGCCACTACCCAACTCAATCATCCTTGGAAAGAACCAGGTGCTTGATTCGATGAAACCTGATGGTAAACCGCTGGCCAACAAGCCGCCCAGACCAGCGATCTGGGTCCGGACCTACAAGTCCGCCACGGGAAAAGCAGGCCGAGTTATTGCCAGCACCCAGCGTGCCTCGGAGG
>CAZXJC010000510.1:0-7348 GCA_964640885.1 uncultured Pirellulaceae bacterium
CGAGTTGCTCGGCCAGTTTGCTCCGAATTACTGATACGATTTCCCTATCGTCTTTAAACACTTGCTGAACTTTCCTTGTATGCATACCATTAGCGTCGCAGGGAAGATCCACCAGTCGGCTGATGCCTCGTGGAAAGCCCCAAATGCTAATGTAGTCGTTCGTTTCTTGGTCGACGCGGTTATCCGATGGCCGCAATCGAACGAGCGACTCAGACTGACTTCTTGTCAACGAGGATGCCGATTGTACGCTTGCTAGCAATCCTGTCAAACCACCCGTCTGACGGTTCGGGAACTTTTCTTGATGCTCTCCAGCAGGTCGGCGAAATCTAGCGGGAATTTGCCTCGGTCGACGGTATCGCACCAAAGAAAAAAATCCCCGACGGCTGCTTGGCGAGTGGTGGAAAACCTGTCCAACGCTTGATACTCCACTCCCCTTCCCTGTCGGTTAACAGGATTTAAAGTTCGACAATCTCTGTTTTGGCCGGGATTTTGATCTGTTTTGCATAGATTGAGTTTCTTTCCACGGTCAGAAAGCCAAGTTGTTCATAGATGGCTAAAGCAGGCTGATTATCTCGATCGACCGTTGCGATTAGCAAGTCGGCACCACCGTTCGTCGCTTGTAAGCAGGCCTGCTGGACGATCTGAGCACCCCATCCTTGTCCACGGGCTTCCGGGATTAGTCCAAGATAACTTAATTCCCAATAGTTCTCTTCCGAGAAGGCAGTCATTAACAGGCAGCCGACGATTGTGTTGCCATGGTGAACAAATGACCAGCCGTTTGTTGGGATCAATCCCTGTCCCTGGTAACCGTTGAGCAGATCGTCCGTGGATCGCAGTTTTTGAAGTTTCGGGCAGTCGAGGCTTTGTTGATAAGTGGCTTCGATAATGGAGATTAATTCTGCTCGCTTGTTTTCGGCACCGGAGATCAATTCGATTGCGGGTGAAGCTGTCCAATTCGCTGTTGGGAGTGGCTGACAGCGGGTTTCAACATGGCAGAGAGAGTCGTATCCAGATGTTTCCAGCCATTGGTGCACCCTAGTTGGAGATTCTTCTAGAACCATTATCGCGAAAGACGCTCCCTGTTTCCCAAATTCTTGGTCCAAGGCGTCGATCAGGTACTGGGCGGTCTGGTCGGATTCGGTTTGAGCCAATATCACGTTCCGAATTTGACTCATTCGCCCCGGCAAGTTTTGTCCCCAGGCAACACCGACCGTGCCGGATGGGCGTTCTGCTTGTAGGTAATGAAACGTCGCCGATTTTGCAGGGTACTTTGCTAGCTTAGCAGCAGTTTGTAGTTGCGAGCGATAGGGTTGCTGTAGCTGATCTGCTAGTTGGCTAGCGGCGTTTGCCCAGCAGGGGGCGTTGGTGACCTTTACGTTGAGTGAGGAGGTCGAACCATCAGAAATTGTCATGTCAAAACGTCCACTGGTGGTTTTAGTCGCTGGCTGGTTCGGTTTGTTCTCGTTGGTAGATGGTCTGCAACTGGTCGACGGTCGTCCCCAGGAGGGAGGCGGCATATTCTTCAGCTGAATAGTACGTTTCCCACTCGCGTCCCATCTCAATTTCAAGTGTCACGAGCATCTGTTCAGCTTTCTCCTGGGGAAAGCGTCGTTGCAACTGTTTTAGGAGCGAGTCGAAATCTTCTTCTAGCAATGCGGCGCTCAGATCCCGCCAGCTTCCGACGAGATGCTGTTTGTTGTGACTCAAGACCTCGTGACGGCAATAGGCTGCCACGGTCAGTAATTCCAGGCGAACGGCAATGATACCGGCAATAATCAGCAGTTTATCTCGCACATGAAGCTGTTGGCGTCTGCCAGCTGCTTTCGCCAACTGGAGATAGAGTCCCAACAATTTTATATTACTGTCCATCGCTGTATGATGAAGCGGTTTGCTGATTACTGCAAGTAACCGTTTTACGTGATCGCCTGGCCAGTTATTAAGGAATGCCTTCTCTGATGAGTTGTCCGGGAGTGGAAGATTATTGTTGGTTAGTTGAGAAGCAGGCCACCACGTGGTTACAGCGGTTGGCGGAGCAACCGCTGCCCCCTATTTCGTTGCTTCGACAACTGAAACAGGAAGTTGGTGAGGTCAGAGCCGCCTTGCTTAGTCAGCAGATTGCCTTAAGGAAACGGGCTGCCAAGAAGTTTTCAGCAGCCAGCGAAATGTTCTTTACGGACCAAGGCTTGCAGCAGGCTACTGATGAACTCGTGGCCCGTTACAAAGCGTCTCGATTTACCGACGATGAATTAGTAGCTGATCTCTGCTGCGGCCTTGGTGGTGACTTAATCGCTCTGGCTTCCCGCGGGCCGGCAGTAGGAGTGGATCGGGATCCGATTATCGCCTGGCTGGCTCAATACAACGTGCAACGCGTATTAGAGACTGCCGCCGCAGTACGGCCTGAAGTGGCTGATGTTTGCGAGTTTGATCTCCAAGAAGCGGCCAGCCTGCATTTAGATCCTGATCGCCGACCCGGGAAGGAACGGCATTCTCAAATGGTTGGCTATCAGCCTGGTCTGGACTTCCTGCAGCGGCAAGTTGGTAGCGGTCGAGCACTGGCATTAAAACTGGCTCCGGCAGCGGTCGTTCCAGAAGGCTGGAGTTCATCTTGCGAAAGAGAGTGGATTGCCAGTCGTGGCGAATGTCGCCAGCAGGTCCTGTGGGCTGGTCCCCTGGCAGTTACCCCAGGAGACCATACAGCAACCTGTTTGTCGTCGCAGGGAACCGAAAATACGACCGTTCGCGGTAAGCCCGGGTTACCGGTACCGGAAGTTGCCGATTGCGGCCGGTACTTGTATGAACCGAATCCAGCGATACTGGCTGCCCAACTAGTTGGGGCCGTGGCTCAACAGTTCGAACTCGCTGCCTGCTGGTCACAGGTGGCTTATCTCACCTCGGATTGCTATCGGCCCTTACCAGGTTTTTCGTGTTTTGAAGTCCTGGAAGTTTTGCCGTTTGATCGTAAACGGGTTAAATCGTTGCTGCGTCAACGAAAGATTGGTCAGTTGGAAGTTAAGAAACGGGGCACACAAGTTGATCCGGCTCAGCTGCAGCGGCAAATGCAGGGCAAGGAAGCGGGGCAGGCGACGCTGCTGTTAGCGGGGACGCCAGCTGGTGTGACAGCTGTCTTGGCCCAGCGGAAGAGCTCTGAGGCCGCAGAGAGCCCTTAGAAGGGATGCTGGGCTACTGAGAGGATTCCTGGGAAGATTGCTGGCTGGTTTAGCCAGTTTGTCAGTCGCGAGAGCCTGCTTTGATTCCTCTGGCTGTGCCCTTTCCTTTTTGCTACAGTTTCGCCTCCAGAAAATCGCCCGTCGGCGTCGGTGGCTGTGGGGAAGACCTTTGAGACGGATATTTGGAGAGTAGCTTGATGGCACGAGTGCATTTACGAGCCTGCTGTTGCGCGGGATTGATCCTGATCTTTGCGATCGGATGTGGTTTGCCACAATGCAACTGGCAGAATCCGGCTACGTGGAATCCGATTCACCAACAGCAGATGGCTGCAGACGACCAGATAGTAGCCAGCTTTGATCAGCAATTGTCACAATTAAAGACGTTATCTGAAGATGCTCCCCGGATGGGAATGGATCTTCAACGGCGACATGTTCAAGAGTTGATCTTGAGTGTGCGAAGTGAGGTGAATCCGGCATTACGGGCCGAGGTCGTAAAGACGCTGGCAGCGTTCCCGATAATTGAAGCGGAAGAGGGTTTACAACTGGCGATCGAGGATCTATCGGCTGATGTGCGGATTGTTGCTTGTGAAGCCTGGAGCCGACGAGGTGGTACGGAGGCCGTGCGTCAATTGACGGAGACATTGAACTCTGACACGGACACCGATGTGCGACTGGCTGCCACGCGTGGCCTGGCTCGTTTTCGCAATCCGGAAGTAGTTCAATCGCTGGCCACGGCACTGAATGCGAGTGACCCGGCTTTGCAGCATGCGGGTATGCAGTCGTTGCAGGCTGTTTCTGGACGGGATTATGGGCACAATATTTCGGCCTGGCGTGAATTTGTCCAAGGTCGCGAACCTCGGGTGTCGGCTCCGGTGGTTGCCCGCCGTTACTGGCCCTGGCAGTGGTTCTAGGCTTGCTGCGGCAGTTTTTCTTTCTACAGGCCTGGCTCTGAAGGGCCTGTTATCTGTTGCCGAGCCGTTGTGATTGGTGCAATCAGTAGAGTTTACCTACTTGCAGAACAATCGGTCACTAGAATCCTAAGTTCAGATTTGAGACAGGGATTTTCTCTTTTGACTGTCCGATACAAGAGAGTACGGCTTCCTCAGTGAGCGAGTCGTGATGCTTCAGTGCAGTGGTGGCTGGATTTTGCCGGTTGATCTCACAAAAACCCTCGATAAACGCCTCGCCTCAAGGACACGAATGTGATGACACGTAAGACGCTCTTAGTAATTCTTGCTGCCGTATGCTTAATGATGACTCTTGGATGGTTGCAGGAGACCAAGGCAGACGACATTCAAGCACTACTTGCTAACCCGGCACAAGAAGTGACGGGAACGGCGGGCGACTTGCATAACCAGTTGCTGGCGAGAGGTCCCTTCCGACGGCTAAGGGAAAATCGTGAAGAAAGAGAAAGAAACGAATACCGCTCGCCTGTTTCCGTTCCGGGCTTGCCGGTCGCGCCAGAGGTGGAAGTCCAGCCGCGAGAGACTTCCGCAGCATCTTCTGATAATCAAACGGTGAGGCCGGATGCTGACAACCAAACACTCCCTGTAGTAACGCCCCAACAATTGGACCAGCTGCAGGCAGATGTCCGCCGGACACTTGATACCTATTACCCGAAGACCATCAACGTGGCGGACCGCAGTCCATGGTCCGTGATGCATACGCTGATCGCCTACGGTGTCGATACCGAGGTTTATGCGAATAGTAGGAAAGTGAATGCCATTGGCTGGTTGTGTTGGAATCAGCCCTGCTATGGCCAGAGGATTTTCTATACACGCAACGGAAAGCTGCGCACTCGCCAGGGAGTCGGTGTGGAAGGCCACGAAGGCCAGTTTTTGTCGATGTTGGCTCAGTCTCGCGTTAAGTCAGATTATCCGATGAAAGTTGGTGGCAACGACTTTACTGTGATGGACCTGGTTCGCCATGAGCAGTCCTCGTGTCGGGCTGGTACGGAACTGACCTTCAAGCTTATTGGCCTGGCCCATTACTTGCCATCCGATACAACCTGGGAAAATGACTTGGGTGAAACATGGAGTGTCGAACGTCTAATCCAGGAAGAATTGAAACAATCGGTGATTGGAGCCGCGTGTGGTGGTACCCATCGCCTGATGGGATTGAGTTACGCGGTACGCAAGCGTCAGCAGCGTGGCGAGCCAATGACCGGTCAATGGTCACGGGCCCAGCAGTACATCCAGGATTTTCATGAATACACCTTCCGGTTGCAGAATAAGAACGGTAGCTTCAGTGCCAATTGGTTCGAAGGCCGCGGTGACTGGGGTGATGAGGACCGACGCATGGATACCACGGGGCATACCCTGGAATGGATGGCCTTTTCGCTGAGCAAGGAACAGTTGAAGGATCCCCGCGTCGTGCAAGCGGCTGCGTATTTGGCGAAGCTCATGTATGAGTAGCGCTCCCTTGAATGGGAAATTGGCCCCCGCGGACATGCTTTGCATGCCCTGGCCATTTACAACCAGCGGATGTTTGGTGCCGGACCCGGTTACCAGCCCGCCTCTTTAGCCGGTGAGATTTCCAGTGCCAGCCAAGACTAGCTAGTTGAGCGAAGGATAACTCAACATAAGGTTTGTCGACGGCAGCCTGTTTTAAATAGCGACGCCATTCGGCTTTTGCCGAATGGCGTTTTTGTTTACCCGATCGGATCTTGCAGTTACTGGCTAAACCTCTTACTATCGAGATAACTGGCCTGCCGTCGGCCAGCTGCAGCAAGCTGAAAAGGAGTTCGTCACGGCTGCCGTCCACTAGGTTGTCCATTCGGAGTGCATTGGGGTTCTAGCTGGCTAAGGGTATGAAAGCACATCGATTTACAGCTCAATTTGCTTCCATGGTGTCGATGGGGACACAATTGTGCGAAGCATTTCAGGGTGATGCGATTCTGATCATGCTCGAGGGACCGACCGACTGGGATAAACTGAAAGAAGAATCTGACGGGACCATGATCGTGGTGGCTGCAAACCACGAAGATAAACTGGTGGGAGCGACCGAGGCGGGACTGGCGGCCGTTTTGCTCGGACGCGACGAGGCCCCCGTTTTTGAGAAGCTGACGCAAGCCCTTTTGGAAAGTGTGGCTGACGATATTCTGGCACCCAGCGCTGCGGTCGTAGCTATTTACAGTGGGTTCGAACAGGGGAAGATTGATTCTCTCAGTTACATCAAGCTGGATGAACACCTGGGAAGACTAACCGCCCGTGATTTGCGACAGTTAGAGACAAGGGTGCCTCTTGAGACATTAAAACTGGTTCTTGATTTGGCTGTTGATATCGGTCGAGAAGGCCGAGAAGGAAAGCCCGTAGGGACGATGTTCGTAGTGGGAGATACGCGGAAAGTCTTAGGTTACAGCCATCCGGCCGGTTTCGATCCGGTGCGTGGTTATAATGCGGCAGAACGCGATCTGCATGATCCACGAGTTCGAGAAGCGATGAAGGAAGTGGCTCAACTCGATGGTGCCTTCATTGTGAAGGCGAATGGGACCGTTGATAAAGCCTGTCGACTGGTCGATGCGCCGCATACGAACTTGACTCTTTCCAAGGGGCTGGGAGCTCGGCACTGTGCAGTGGCCGCGATCAGCAAACAGACCAATGCTATTGCCGTGGTAGTTAGCGAATCAAATGGAACCGTGCGTCTCTTTCATAATGGCGAAGTGATCCTCCGGGTCGAACCTTTCCGACGGGCTATGAAGTGGCAGGACTTTAAATACGAACCACCGGCCGCCGGCACTGAGAAGTCTTAACGCTGGTGCGTTATCTTGCTACAGGTTCGCACAAGTTTCCAGTAAAGACTGCGGCAGGCCAATATCGCAGATCTTAAGATGGCCAACCTGCGCAGCAGCCTGCTCCATCAGCAAAGCCGGCTTGGCGGCCGCAAAGGTGAATGTCTGGTCTGCCCGGATGGCCACCTCGCTGACTTCCGCAGTATCGCAATCGAGACCACTCGGCACATCCAGCGCTAGTCGTTGCGCACTTGACGCGTTCATCCATTTGATAACTTGGTCGAGTGGGCTCCGCGGAGGTCCACTGCTGCCAGTTCCCAGTAACGCGTCTACCAGCCAGGCTGAATCGCGGCAAGTTTCCTCGAATGTTGGCTGCCAGTTTTCGGAGCCAGCAATGTTGGACATCAGTTGACAGGGGATGTCGCATTTTTCCAGGATCAGGAAGTTGGTT
>CAZXJC010000511.1:0-3240 GCA_964640885.1 uncultured Pirellulaceae bacterium
CGTGCTGATCAAGGCAGGTCCAGTGCTTAACTTGGTCAACGGCTTGCGTCATAATTAGAAGATATTATCAGTGGTACGTTTTTTTGGAGCGACAATATCGTGATCGTAAATCTCACCCGACGTTTCGTTGTCAAGCTGTTAGCACTTGGTGCCTTTTTTGGTTTTGGTAAGAAACGCCTGCAGGCAGCGGCCACGAAGGCCTTGATTGAAACTGAGCAAATTGACCAGTGGGATAAGACGCACGATCGAGTCTGGATCGGCGGGGAGTTCTGGACGAACCCGATGGAGGACTGGCGAATTAACGATGGGTGGGTGCAGTGTCAAACGACAGCCGGCAATCGGAGCATTCACTCGGTTACCCGGCAGCTCACGGATACCGGAGCCGGCTTCGCAATGTCGGTCGAACTGTCTGAGTCCGCCCCGATCAAAAATAACGGCGGCGCCGGTTTTCGTATCGGGGTTCGCAGTGACCTTAACGAATATCGCTCGAACTGTTTTGCCAAGAATGGAATTAATGCGGGTGGCGTTGGCAATCAACTCCTGTTAGGAAGGGGACGCAAAGCACTATCGAAACCAGTCAAGAAGTCGCACGTTATTCTGAAGCTAGTTGGCGCCCCCCAGGGGGATCGCTATCTGTTGAAGTTGACGGCCGTGGATGCGGCCAGTGGCGGAGAGATTGGCCAGATTAGCCTGAAAGTCTCGTCTAGCGCGATCGCCGGCAATATTGCTCTGGTCAGCCAATACGAAGGACCTCAGCGGCGGTTTGCTATTCCCGGTTACCGTTTCCGTAACTGGCAGGTAGGTGGGGCTGCGATTAAGCACAACAAACAACAGGCGTTCGGACCACTTCTTAGGACGATGTAATCACTCAGCGATTCACGAGGCAAGGAAGGGTTTGTCCTTAAGTTGACGGCTCTTACCGGCCCGCTTGGAAAAGATGATAACCAGCATGTGGAGTTGCAGGTAAAACGGGGCGGCAGTTGGGCTTCCCTCGGAAAAGCAAAGCTTGATCCCGAGGCCTGGACCGCTACCTTCCGTATTGCGAACTGGAACGAGAAAGACGCGGTGCCCTACCGAGTCGTTTACCAGCAGGCCTTCAAGCAAGGGGATGCGGTGGCAGACCAGTGGGACGGTATTATTCGTGCCAATCCGACTGGACGACCCTTGCGATTGGCAGCACTAACTTGCCAAAACGATTATGCCTTTCCCTACGCACCAGTTGCGAATAATGTCGTCAAGATGGATCCCGATATGATTTACTTTTCCGGCGACCAACTGTATGAGGGGCATGGTGGGTTTGGCATTATTCGGGATCCGGCCGGACCAGCGATCCTCAACTACCTGCGTAAATTTTACCAGTTTGGCTGGTCGTTCCGTGAATCGATCAGGAACGCCCCTACCATTTGTATTCCGGACGACCACGATGTCTTTCAAGGGAATATCTGGGGAGAGGCCGGTGCCGCGATGAAGGATTTGGCAAAGGGCGCCTCCTCCAAGGGAGGCTACAGGGAGCCAGCAGGAATGGTCAACGTCGTACATAAGACTTGCTGCAGCCATCATCCCGATTTTTACGAGTCGTCTCCGGTAGAACAGGATATTAGTGTTTACTATGGCGACATGGTATACGGCGGAGTCAGCTTTGCCATTCTTGGTGATCGCCAGTGGAAGAGTGGCCCCGAACGTGTTGAGACGGGATCAGGGAGAGCAGATCATGTCCGAGACAAGAACGTTGATACCTCGGTCCTCGATAAGCCCGGCCTGGTACTGCTAGGAGAACGCCAAGAGAAGTTCCTTAAAGCGTGGAGCAAGGACTGGCGTGGGCACGCGATGAAGGTGCTGTTAAGCCAGACGGTCTTTGCCGGTGTCGCGACCCACCACGGTGGTTTCAATGGTTACTTGAAAGCCGATCTCGATTCAGGTGGGTGGCCACAGACGGCTCGTAACCGTGCCATTGATATTATCCGGGAATCGATGGCACTGCACATCAATGGCGATCAGCACCTGGCGTCCTTGTGCCAGTACGGAGTTGACAAGCAACGTGACAGCAACTGGTCGTTTTGTACGCCTGCGATTGCAGCAGGTTACCCGCGCTGGTGGCGCGCTGACGAAGTTGGGATGCCTCACAAGAACCGACCACAACACAAATTGCCTCACACGGGAGAGTACCTGGATGGATTCGGCAACAAGGTCTATCTCTACACGGCGGGTAATCCTGAGGTTGGGACCAAGCGTCCCCGCTACGAACGTGCTCATCAAAAAGGGAGTGGTTTTGGTTTTGTAACGATCGACACGGAAAAGAAGACTTACAAGCTAGAGGCGTTCCGCTTCAACGTGGATCCGACTGACGGTAAACCAGGAAACCAGTTCCCTGGCTGGCCCATTACACTGCACCAGGCAGAAAACCGGGGTGAAAACCGCGTGTCGTGATGTTTTCCCGTAGTCGCTATACGAGTTCGGGGATCGGTGCGCCATTTTCAACCAGGTAGACCGGGCGGCCCTGGTTGTTGACGAACTGCATGCGGTGATCGAGGCCATACATGTGCATCATCGTGGCCATCAGATCCTGAGGTCTAATCGGAGTAGTGGCAGGTACCTCGAGTTTGCGCGAGGATTCGCCGATGACTTGACCCATGTTCAGGCCGCCGCCAGCCAGTGCCAGCGTGCAAAGGCGTCCCCAGTGGTCACGACCACCTTTAGAGTTGATTTTCGGTGTGCGGCCGAACTCGCCGGTAATTACGACGAGTGTATCATCAAGCATCGTTCGCTGGTCGAGATCTTCGATGAGTGCCGAGATGGCCTGATCCATTTGAGTGGCCCGGCCCTTCAGTCCCTTGACGATTCCACCGTGCATATCCCAGCCACCGTAGGAGACGGTAACGAAAGCACAGCCCGCTTCACACAGTCGCCGAGCTCGCAATAATGATTCACCCAAGCCTTTACCATAACGGGTCCGTTCCTTGGGGTCAGCTTTGTTGATATCGAAAGCATCCCGAGCGGAGCCGGCGATGAGGTCAAACGCTTGTTGTTCAAAAGCATCGATGCCTTCCATCTTGCCACTGCCGTCTGCTTGACGATTGATGCCGTCGAGTGAGTTAAGCAGGCCGCGACGACTCGCAAATCGATCTTCGCTGACCGTGATGCCCATGTTCTTGACAGCTTGACCATTGGGATTAAACGGGCTGTAACCGGTTCCTAACCAGCCAGGGCCATCCCCGTTAATATTGTTCATCCGTACGTAGG
>CAZXJC010000512.1:0-2740 GCA_964640885.1 uncultured Pirellulaceae bacterium
TTTCGCCGGACAAGAAGTTCATCTACGCCTCGGTCACGGGTCTCGAAGGAAACGCCGCCGGAGTCGCCACTTACCAACGCCACCGGGACGGCACTCTCAAGTTGCTCGACACCGCCAAGATCACGTCCCGTCCTCCCTATATCCAGGTCGACCCCAGCGGACGTTTTCTGCTCGCGGCCCACTACGGTGCTGGTGACGTCACGATGTACAGCATCGAGAACGGAGTCGCCACGTCGAAACTCCTCTCGCATATCAAGACCGCCAAGACGGCCCACTGCATCGAACTGGATCTCAGCGGTAAGTTCGTTTACGTCCCTCACACATCCCCCAACAGGCTTTACCAGTTTGTGCTCGACAAAAAAGCCGGCAAATTGGTCGCCAATGACCCACCCTTTGTCGATGGGCCTGACACAGACCACCGCTACCACGAACCGCGTCACTACAAGCACCATCCGAAACTTCCCTTTGGGTACACCTCCAACGAAAACGGTGGTGGCATCACCGCATGGGCGTTCGACAAGAAGACAGGTCAATTGACCCGCAAAACCACGCTCTCGACACTCCCCCCCGGCCACAAGCCGTCCAGTCATGCCGCGGACATTCAAATCACTCCCAACGGGCGTTTCGCCTACGTGTCCAATCGCTGCACTGCCGAGTTGGCAAAGGGGCAAAAACCTGACGACACGCTTTGCGCAGTCGCCATTGATTCGAAGACCGGCGACATGAAGATCGTGGGACACTACCCAACCGGGTACCACCCTCGGGCCACGTGCATTGACCTGCAGGGCAGGTACTTTTTCGCCTGCGGACAACGTTCCAACGACTTGCATACCTACCGGATCAACAAGAAGACCGGTGCACTGGAACCGATCAAGATCTACAAGACTGGCGGGACGCCCATCTGGGTCATGTGCGCCAAGGCCAAGTGACCAATAGCCCGACCCGCTATTCCCCCCGGTCTTTCTTCAGTCGCGTCTGCGTCCTGTTGTAACGGCGAACCATCTCGGTCTTTCGCCACTCCAGAAACGCGCGTTCGACTTTATCCCGTTGTTTACGCGACCGTTTGACACGGGGACCAACAGTGATCGTCCCAAAGGTCACGGTTTCCTCCTGCCGGTCGACCACTGCGATTGTGCCCTTGTTCACGACCAGTGTCACACCAACATTGGCTTCGATCACCGGCAACCCATTTTCTTTTCCCCTCGCCAGAACCGCCTGATCCTGCGCCACCGACCGGGACCCGAATGAGGGAATCACCAGGAATTGAGCTCCGTCCAACGCCGGAATCTCTGCCAGGCGAGGATTCCAGCGGTCATTGCAAATGAGAATCCCACAACGACCCAAAGGGGTGTCGAACGCTCGGCTGCGGCTCCCCAGCCGGTTGAACCACCAACTGGGATGGTATCCCTCGGCGAACTGCATCTTGCGGTACTTGCCGCAGACCTGGCCCTCGTCGTCGATGAAAACCGCGGAATTGAAAACGTCCTTGGACACCCGCTCCGCAAATCCGAACACCAGGCACATCTCCAACTCCCGAGCCAGTTTTCGAAACCGTTTGATCATCGGTGAATCGATGGCCACGGCCACACGTTTCATGTCTTCGACCGCAGCTTTTCCCGCGATGATCTCGTTGACGACATAGCCCTCCAGGATCCCTTCCGGTGCCACAGCGATTTGGGCACCGCCCGCCGAAGCCCGCCGGAACATCTGCTCCAGTTTTTCGGCGTTGCTTTCCAGGTCGAACTTCCTGGGAACAAACGAGATCGCGGCCACGGAAATACTCCGCATTTCCTCTCCAAAGGCCATCGCGTCACCACCTGTGAACACAAACAAAACACATGCCGCAAGACACTTGCGATTGGACATCAGCCTCTCTCCATCTCCTCGTCTGACAAACCTCCTCCAACGCCGCCGAGCATTCTACCTCCACCGCATACGCGCCACCACAACGACAAACAACGCATTTCGTCTTTCGAAACACGGGCTGGCTCAGGTAACCTGACCGAACCTCCATTGGGTTACAAAAAGCAATCATGCTTCCTCAAAGCCCCTCATTTCTCCTGGCCGTGGCACTCGGGATCCTGGCCTGCGTTCACCCAGCCCGGGCCAGTTCACCGGCCGACAAGGAGAATCTCCGGTTCTTCGAGAACAAGATTCGCCCACTGCTCGTCAAGCATTGTTACTCGTGCCATTCGAGTCAAAGCAAACCCCTCGAGGGTGGACTCCGTCTCGATTCACGTCCCGGCTGGAAACAGGGCGGAGATTCCGGAGTCGCCATTGTCCCGGGCGCACCCGAGAAAAGTCGTCTCATGCGAGCTGTTGAATACACTGACGAGGACCTGGCCATGCCACCGGAAGGCGTCCTCGACAAGTCAGAAATCCAATTGTTTCGCGAGTGGATTTCCCGTGGAGCCCCCGATCCCCGCACGGACTCCAGCCCGTCGCGTGCCACCAGTCAGCCTATCGACTGGGCAAAAGCCCGCACGCACTGGGCCTTCCAACCGCTCGCACGGCCCAATCAACCCGCGGTCCAAAACACCGCTTGGCCCCGGAATCCGATCGACCGGTTCATCCTCGCCCGACTTGAGGCGAAACGCCTGGCTCCTGTCGGCCCGGCCCCACGAAATGCGATGATCCGTCGAATCACGCTGGACCTCACCGGCCTGCCGCCCACCACGCAAGAACGTGACGCCTTCACCGCCGACGCACGCCCAGACGCGTGGAAACGTCTCGTCGACCG
>CAZXJC010000513.1:0-3356 GCA_964640885.1 uncultured Pirellulaceae bacterium
ATCATCGCTGAAATTTCTGGAGGTGTAAATTCCTCGCCATCATCTCCAACCTTTACGTAGTCCTCGGCACCACCCACAACTTCATAGGGCACCATTTTTTCTTCGTTGGCAACTTCGCTATGCCGTCGACCCATAAACCGCTTGACCGAATAGACCGTACGGCTTGGATTGGTGACGGCCTGGCGACGGGCTGGTTCACCGACCAACACCTCTTCTTTGTCGGTAAAGGCTACCACGCTTGGTGTCAATCGATTGCCCTCGGCATTGGGAATGACTGTTGGCTCATTTCCCTCCATCACCGCGACCACCGAATTGGTAGTACCCAGATCGATTCCAATGATCTTTTCTCCCTGTGCCATGCGAACCTCCCGCTTCTGAATGCATCTCTAAAATGTGTGTTGCTGGTCGGCAAACAGAAGGGCACCGGCGGTGCGTCTTCCGCGGGGATTGTTTCCCCATCGAAACCGACAGCTTTCAAAGGAATGCAAAGAACGTGCCAGCCGTGCACTATCATTTTTAAAACGTACGTAACTATCGCAATGGCCTTTGTTTAGAAGGACTCTCGGGCAACCGCCGAAGGGGCCCGCAAAGGCCGCCGGTCGCTAAGCTGCCAAATTGGCATACGTGCCGGGTCTCGATGAAGCTACCTAGACTGGGTAATCGCAAGCTTTGGAGCGGCTCGACGTTGACACCTCCGGCGAGCAGCACTACAAGTTCAGCTGGCAGTTGCCACCCTTCGCAGCGGCCTTGTCTTGAGAAGGAGTAATTCATGGGAAAACGCAAGGTCACAAGCCCGGGCTCGAGATCTGGTTCCGCCAAGCAGAAGGGCCCCCAGGTTACGCAACTCAAGCAAATGGAACGCGAGATTTTCTCGCTATTAAGCAGCCATGCCCGCCTTGCATCGCGGCTCTCCAAAGCTGCTCCCGACGGTGCCTTCGACTCAGGTATTCGCGAACGTTTGGCCAAGCTTGCCGAACGCACTAAGGGCCCCCTCAGTCCGGCCACATTAAAACGGATCGCTTTTGAGTTATCCAGCGCCGAAGCGAGCATGGACGCGTCTCCGGTTATCGCCTACTTGGGCCCTCAGTACAGCTACAGTCACTTGGCTGCAATTCAACGCTTCGGTCATGGCGCGAATCTTTCGCCAGTCGCGACGATCGCGACTGTCTTCCACGACGTGCACGACGGGCGAGCCGCCTTTGGGCTGGTTCCCTTGGAAAATTCAACTGACGGCCGCATCGTGGATACACTCGGAATGTTTGCCAAACTAGCCGTCCGAATTTGCGGCGAAGTGCAGTTGCGCATCCATCACAATCTACTATGCAAGGGTTCTCCCGGCAGCATCAAGCAGATACATAGCAAGCCACAGGCGTTATCTCAGTGTCGCGAGTGGCTTACGCAGCATTTCCCCAAAGCCCAGCTTGTGGATGCTCCCAGCACTACCGAGGCGGCTCAACTGGCAGCGGCGGACACGAGCGTAGGGGCAATCGCCAGCCGACCGGCAGCTGCGGAGTACGGCTTAGAGATCGCAGCCGCTAACATCGAGGACAATGCCGACAATATTACTCGTTTCGCCGTAATTGGCGACCAACCGATAAAAAGAAGCAAGTCGGACAAGACGTCCTTGATGCTTGAATTATCGCATCGTTCCGGTGCCTTAGCCGACGTAATGGCTGTCTTTAAGCGCAATCGCCTAAATCTAACGTGGATCGAATCGTTTCCGCTGCCCGGCCGATCTCAGGAGTACTTGTTTTTCATAGAGCTCGAGGGGCACCAGGAGAGCCCTCGCGTGAAACGAGCCTTGTCCAGTCTGGGCAAGAAGACCGTCCGCCTAGAGACGCTTGGTTCCTATCCCACGAGTCCTCCGCTCGATTAATCTGCAGCCTGAAAGAGCTCGCTGGCGTCAAGGGTTCGGCCTTTCCGGCAATCGCCTCTCTGTGCTAAACTGCCTGCTTCCCCAATCCCACTCTTCCGCCTTTTGAGGGCCAAATTCTTCCCGTGATTATTATTCTGAAAGCAGACGCGACGCCGGAGCAACAGGAACAGCTGGTTGCGCAGATCGAGGCGGCCGGTTTGCAGGCACACCTAAGCGAAGGCACCTACCGCACCATCCTCGGAATCATTGGCGATGAAACGCTCGTCAATGCGGACCAATTACGGGCCGCCGCGGGGGTCGCCGACGTGCTCCCCGTGCTGCCACCCTACAAACTCGCCAGCCGTGACGCGCATCCGCAGTCCAGTATTGTGGACGTGGGTGGAGTGAAGTTTGGGGGCGGCCACCTGGCATTCATTGCTGGCCCCTGTGCTGTCGAGGAGGCTCCTCGCATGGAAGCCATTGCCGCAGCCGATAAAGCGGCCGGCGCGCACATCCTCAGGGGTGGCGCCTACAAGCCACGAACCAGCCCCTACTCGTTTCAGGGGATGGGGCTTGAGGGCCTGAAGCTCTTGCGCGCCATTGGGGATCAATTCGACATGCCGGTCGTTAGCGAGGTGACCGACCCCCGCAGCGTCGACGAACTAGTCCAATATGTTGACATGCTGCAAATCGGGGCTCGCAACATGCAAAACTTTGTTTTGCTAACCGAAGTTGGTCGCTCCAAGACTCCCGTCCTGATGAAACGAGGGATGAGCGCGACGCTGACGGACCTGCTAATGTGCGCAGAATACGTTTTGTCGCAGGGGAATCCCAATGTTGTCCTCTGCGAACGCGGCATAAAAAGCTTTGACGACGCCACCCGCAACCTCTATGACGTGGCCGCCGTTCCTGCCATCCAGCAACTATCCCATTTGCCGATCATCGTCGATCCAAGCCACGCCACCGGTCGCCCCGAGTTGATTCCCGCGTGTGCCCTAGCGGGCATTGCAGCTGGCGCCGACGGAGTTCACATTGAGGTGCACGACTGTCCCGCCGAAGCCATGTCCGATGGTCCGCAGGCTCTCCTTCCTGATCAATACAAAGAATTGGCCGAGCAGATGCGGCAGTTAGCGACCCTGCTCAATAAACAAGTCCCTATTCCGGAAAGTGTCTCATGAGACGGCCCTTCATTGCTGGCAATTGGAAAATGAATTTAAACCGCGCCGATTGCCAGGTGCTGGCCCAGGAGTTGGCGGTGAAAAATGTTCAGGTAAACGGCATCGCGCCCGGTTTTATCAAGACTAAGTTCAGCAGTGCTCTCTGGAAAAATGATAAACTTCATAATCATGTCGTTAGAGGAATCCCTCAGGGTCGAATTGCTGAACCTGAGGAGATTGCTGGTATTGCCCTTTATCTAGCATCAGAAACCTCCAGATACACTACAGGAGAGACTATCGTTGTAGATGGAGGAAAAACTCTCGGACCTGCCATGGATATATAC
>CAZXJC010000514.1:0-3023 GCA_964640885.1 uncultured Pirellulaceae bacterium
GCGCCGAAGGACTCGATAACGGAGGGGCGACCCAGAGATTTTACTTTGGCCAGCTGCCGGACACTTCGGATTCGAAGATTAGCACGTTGAAGCTTGATGTTGGATCGTTTATCCAGGCAGAGGTGCCGGCGAGTGCAGTTACCGGGTCAGGCGGTAGCGAAGTAGTAAAGCTGAAGCTGACGCCGTACTACGCCTGGAATAATCGCGGTACCAGCTCCATGACTGTTTGGTTTCCAGAGGATAAGTCTCTGACGGTGTTTGATCCTCATGCCCTGCCGAAAGAAAGTCTCTTTGCGGAACTCAAGGCATCACATACATCACCGCTGGATACCGTAAATGCGATCGGTGATGGTAAAGAGCCTCGCTACTCAAGTGGTAAAAAGGTTCCGCGTTGGACCAGCCGTCCGCAGAAGGGAAAGCCGCAATGGGTTGAAGCCCGTTTTGCGGAGGCGAAGCAGGGCCGCAGTGTCGGAGTCTACTGGATGCAAGATCGGGTTGACGTAAAATTCCCGGCGCAGTGGTCGCTGGAAGTTAAGCAGGGAGGCCAGTGGAAGCCCTTTGAGCTATACACTACCGATCGCTACGAAACGCGAGCGAACCAGTACAACGTCGTTCATCCCGCTGCTCCGCTGAGATGCGATGGCATCCGGATTAAGATGATGCCGAAGGACGATGCGTGCGTTGGCATCCTCGAAGTCAAGGTTGCCTTTGGGAAATAACGGTACGTTGCGGCCGAAAACTTTAGCGAGTTGTAAGTGGCAGCGCTTACGCTAAGATCTTCGTGGCCACTGTTCCGTGTACGTCGGTCAGGCGAAAGTCGCGACCGGAGTAGTTGTAGGTGAGCTTCTTGTGGTTCAGGCCCAAGAGATGCAACACGGTGGCGTGCCAATCATGGATGTGCATTCGATCTTCGATGGCGGCGAAACCGTAATCGTCGGTTCGGCCGTAGCGCATCCCGCCTTTGACGCCTCCCCCGGCCATCCACATGGTGTAGCCCCGGTTGTTGTGGTCACGGCCGTCCGTGCTCTCGCCGTGTGGCGTGCGACCGAATTCACCGCCCCACATGACGAGGGTGTCCTTGAGCATGTCTCGCTGCTCAAGATCAGCCAGCAGTGCAGCGATGGGCTTGTCGGTGGCGAGGCAGTTACGTTCCAAGCCTCTTTTTAGGCTGCGGTGTTGGTCCCAATTGCCATAGTTTAACTCGATGAAACGAACGCCGGCCTCGGCCAGGCGGCGAGCCAGCAGGCATTGTTTGCCGAAACTATCGGTGTAACGGCTGCCGATACCGTAGGCTCTACGCACGTAAGAGGATTCCTTGTTGACGTCCATGAGTTGGGGCACCTCGGACTGCATCTGGAAGGCGAGCTCGAAGGAGTCGATAACGCTTTCCAGTGTCGGATCGACCTGGTTCTGTTCGAGGCGGCCCTGGTTGAGCCCTTGGACGAGATCGAGCTGCATGCGTTGTCGCTCACGGGATATCCTGCGATTGGTAATGTTGCTGATCTGGCCGTTGCTTCCGTCGACGGGTGTGGCCTGGTAGATGGCTGGCAGGAATGCGCTGCCGTAATTCTGTGCGCCGCCGTTACCGGAGGAAGGGTTGAGCACCATGAAACCTGGCAGGTTGTTGCTTTCAGTCCCCAAGCCGTAGAGAGTCCATGCGCCCAATGAGGGGCGAACGAACTGCGAGTTGCCCGTGTGCATCTTTACGAATGAGTGCGGGTGGGAGGGCAAATCGGTGTGCATGCCGTTTAACAGGCAGAGCTTGTCCGCTTGCTTGGCCAGGTGCGGGAAGAGTTCAGATATCCAGAGGCCGCTGTGACCATGTTGGGAGAATTTCCAGGGTGAACCCAGTAGTGTTCCCCCGGTACCCTGGTACTGGTTACCCTGCTTGATCTCCAGGCCCGCGTCGGCCTGGAGTTTGGGTTTATAGTCAAAGGTATCCATGTGGGAGGGGCCGCCGCGCATGCAAAGGAAGATAACCCGCTTGGCGCGCGGCGCGAAATGCGGTGCCTTGGGCGCGAGTGGATTAACCGGCGCGGCCTCCGCACACATGCCGGCGAGGGCTAGATACCCAAAACCGCAGGAAACACCCTGAAGCATCTTGCGGCGAGACAGGTTCGTTGGCAAGTTCGTGTGGTTGTTCATGATTAATCCAGGTAACGGAATTCTGCGCTGCAGAGGAGTGCCTGACAAAAGGCACTCATGGCATTGCCGCGGTAGTATTGGGAGCGCCGGGAACCATCATCGGTGCCCGCCAGGTATTGGTCGAAAAAGTACTGGGTCTTTTGAAGCTCGTCAGCCCTGGGTAGCCGTGAGTAGGCCAGCTGATAGGCCAGCTTGATCCTTTCGTCAGGGGAAGCTCGCTCGGCAACCACCCGGCGGGCCATGGCATCGGCTACGCGGGTAACGAAGGAGTCATTCATTAGGTAAAGTGCCTGGGAGGGCACGGTGGTGACGTCACGCTTGCCGGTGACCATTGAGGGTTCGGCGTAGTCGAAGAGCCTTAGTGGTTCAGAAACCATGTCGCGAATGATGGGCAGGAAAACCGATCGGTGGTCGGTGGTGGTTCTGAGGGTGCGGCTTTGACGGCTCACGCGCCTGTCGCCGGCCGTGCCGACGGCCGAGCCGCGTGGGCGTTCCTGCTTGAGCAGGCCGCTCACCGAGAGCATCGAGTCGCGAATCGATTCTGCGTCGAGCCGGCGAGTGCTCTTACGCCACAGATAGCGGTTGTCCGGATCGGCGTTGTAATTGGTCGAATCATAATCGGAAGCCAGTTGGTATGTGCGGCTGACTACGATCTCGCGGACCATATTCTTGACCGACCAACCGTTCTTGGTGAATTGTAATGCCAAGTGATCCAACAGCTCAGGATGACTCGGGTCCCCACCGGTGGAGCCAAAGTTGTCCATGTTCCTCAACAGTCCCTGCCCGAGAAGATGGTGCCAGATACGGTTGACCATCACGCGGGAAGTGAGGGGATTGTCCGCATCAACCAGCCAGTCAGCTAGTTGCCGTCGGCCGCT
>CAZXJC010000515.1:0-2747 GCA_964640885.1 uncultured Pirellulaceae bacterium
CGATGTAAACCTGGACGTAACAACACGGCCTCGAGGCCGACTGCTCGCAGACACAAAGACCATCCTTTCTCTTCGTGCGCGAACCGATGGGGCACAACACCTTCTGCTGCGCCTGCCTCGACAACACAGTGTTCAAGAAGACTGGGAAATGAGGGGCCGCACAGTCACCATCGGGTTGTACACGCACTGGGAGATGCCACTGGCCGCGAGGTGATGCGAGCGATGGTTGCTTGGACCGAGCAGTCGGACAATATTCAAATCATGGAAAACAGCTTTACGCTGGATTTATTGACCCATGATGATTGTTGCCGAGGTGCTTTGATTGCCCAGCAAGACGGTCAAAAGCTGATGGTTTGGGCAAAGCAAACGATACTTTGTACCGGTGGTGCGGGGCAACTGTATCGCGAATCGACCAATCCGGCTGTTGCCACCGCCGATGGTCATGCGGCGGCCTATCGAGCCGGGGTTGAGCTACGTGACATGGAATTCATGCAATTTCATCCGACGGTACTTTACATTGCCGGTAGCAGTCGCAGTTTAATAACCGAGGCAATTCGAGGAGAAGGTGCCTACCTTGTCGACCAGCAGCGAAGACGTTTCATGCCAGATTACGACGAGCGCGCGGAACTGGCACCGCGTGATATTGTTTCCCAGGCAATCGTAAAGCAGATGAACGATTCCAAGCATCCCTGTGTTTACCTGTTACTCGACCACTTGGATCCCGAACTGGTAAAAAGACGTTTCCCGGGAATCACGGCCTCCTGTGCTGAGTTTGGTATCGATGTAACAACAGACTTAATACCTGTCCGACCGGGCGCCCACTACATGATTGGTGGTGTCACAGTCAACCAGGAAGGTCGTACTACGCTACCTGGTTTATGGGCTGCGGGAGAAGTCAGTTCCAGTGGTCTTCACGGAGCGAATCGGCTCGCTTCTAACAGTCTTTTGGAAGGCCTGGTCTATGGTGCTCATGCAGGCCAGGGAGCAGCCCAGGCGGTTAGTGAGATGCCGGACAACTTCCAGGCGGTTCCGCTGGACAATCTTGCCGTGGATCAATCGACAGAGATCCTGGATTTGCACGACATTCGGAATTCCCTCAAAAGTTTAATGGGCCGCAACATGAGCGTACAACGAACGGCCAATAATTTGCAGGAAGCCAGCGAGACGATCGATCGCTGGCGGCAGTATGTGTTACCGCGACAATTCTCCGACCCACAGGGCTGGGAACTGCAAAACTTACTTACCGTGGCCCGGGTCATGGTAGCTGCAGCCCTGCTCCGAGAGGAAAGTCGGGGCGTTCACTTGCGAGCGGACTATCCGCAAATCGATGATGAACAATGGAAACGGCATCTTCGTTTCCGTCGGCCAGAACAGGTCGACCAGGAGCATTGTCCAGTCGGTTAATCTGCAGCAAGTACTGATTTTAGCTTCTTCTTTTGCCGTGACCGGCGGTACCGTGTTATGCCGCCGAACGTTGTCCGATTCAACGACGTAAATGATACTTTCCGCGAGACCCTCCAAAACTACCGAAAACAGCCGAAAAAATGGTCTAAACCGGGGGTCGCAGCCGTTGAGGAGTGATAGCGACTGTGACTATATTGGAATATTCGGCTACCAGCGCAAAATTTGCTTATTTACCCGATGGTTAGAGAGAACATGATCACAGCAGAAAAACAAGATCGTAAACCGATGATCGAGGCGGAGCAGCTTTCCAAGTTTTACGGCCCTTTCAAAGCGGCCAACAATGTCTCCTTTAAGGTCTACGAGGGTGACGTGGTTGCCTTTTTGGGACCCAATGGTGCTGGCAAGAGTACCACTATGAAACTGCTCACCGGCTACCTCGCACCTTCCGAGGGGATCGCCAGGATTGCCGGACATGACATGGCGGCCGACCGCATCGCCGGCTCAGAGCGGCTCGGTTACTTACCAGAAAATGGTCCACTTTATGCCGACATGACTCCTCATTCGATGCTCAGTTTTTTCGCGGACGCTCGCGGGATGGTTCGGGACAAGAAGCAAGAGCGTATCGACGCGGTTATCAAATTGTGTGCCCTCGACAACTTCCTTTATAAGTCGATCGGCAAACTCTCCAAGGGACAACGGCAACGCGTGGGGATGGCACAAACGCTACTGCACGAACCGGATGTCTTGATTCTCGACGAACCGACAGCGGGCTTGGATCCCAACCAGATTCGCGAGGTACGTGAAACGATACAGAAGCTTGGCCAGGACCGCACCATTTTGCTCTCCACGCACATCCTTCAGGAAGTGGAAGCGATGACTAACCGGGTGATCCTGATCAACCTGGGCAACATCGTCTTTGACGGCACGGTCGATGAAATTCGCAAGGACCAGGAAACCCTGGATGCAGCCTTTAATCGGTATACAACCGTTTGAGGCGTTCCCTCCCCACTTCACCAGCAAGTCAATCAAATTAATCAACTTTTAATCGCATCATTACACCAACTGACGAGTTAAGACTATGTCCGTAATTCTCGAAGTTCTTCATCTGCTCCTGTACGACGTAATCTTGTTAGCCATTTTGTTGGCAATCCTGGTTCCACTGGGTTTACGCAACAAGGCCGCGACAGCAGTGGCCAAGCGGAACTTTTTCGGCTACTTCTCCAACCCAACCGGGTACGCCTTCCTTTGTCTGTTTGTACTGTTAACGTCGTTTGCAGCGATTTGGCCTCATGATTTCTTCAACGAGAATCTCGCCAACCTGGATCAACTAAACAAATACCTCC
>CAZXJC010000516.1:0-2835 GCA_964640885.1 uncultured Pirellulaceae bacterium
ACGGTTCTACGCGAAAGACTTTTCAGCGCGTGCAGAGGCGTTCGACGCTCTAACTCAGTCATGGCACGGACGCAAGCTGTTTATTCATTGCACGGTTCGCTTACTCCCGACGGTCATCGCGAAGTTGGCGACTTCAACCGACGCACTCGCGGTGGTCGTAGCGCCGCAATGGTACACCGCGCCATGGTATCAAACCTTGTCAGCTCTAACAGCTCGTACGATTCCGTTGCCCAACTACCGCGCAAATGTCATGCAGCCGCCGCTGCGCGCCCGCAAAGGGCGTGCCATCGAACCATATCTAATCACGGCACAATACGCGGCACACTTTGTCGACAACCGACATCAGTTAAATTAGGCACTTCTCTAACGGAACAGATGACGCTCGTGCGGCCGGAGTACTCTACTCTGACTCCGTACTTGTACCGAAAGCAGACAGCCGGCGCATACACGCGCGATTTTGAGCGCTTTGCTCGCTGGTGTGGTAAAGCGCGTCGTCGTGCGTTGCCCGCTTCGCCACACACCATAGTGTTGTTTCTCTGTCATCTCGCTAAAACTTCGCAACTGCGCAACCCGCGCCCGCTGCTGACAGCCGTGAACAGAGCACATGATTGGAACGGCTTCGCCCCACCGGCACGCGACGTATTTCTGGTACAACAGTACGTTAAGGCTTACCAGAAGCGCATGGCACGGCACCTACCGCCGTCCAGGCAGTGGGCTTGCATCGCGGCTAAACAGTTGGTAACCATGCTGTGGTCTTGTCCTCCTGTTACAGCCGATTGGCAGCACCTGCGCGATGTTGTGGCGCTCTCGCTGGCGTACTTGTGTGCATTACGGGCACGTTCATTGTTTGAGTTGACACGCGGTGACGTCCGCATTGCGGGAAACACATTGCATATTAGGATTCGGCATACCAAATTCGGAGATCAGCGTGCGTCTATACAACCGCTTCGCCGTCAAGTGGAATGCGCTAGATCTCCCACGATGCAGCACTTATTACAGCTGTTGATGTGTTGGTTACAGCACAATCATGGTGCTTCTCCGCAAACTCGATGTTTTTACCCTGATGCCTCGGGTAATGCGCGTGGCACGGCATCGAATGCACTGACATTGTCGCTTCGTCGTGCACTAACACGCATTGAGGCACCGCCTATGATGGGACGCGTCAGCAGCCACATCATTCGGCGGGCATTGACTAATGATTCCATTATTGCTGGTGTTGCAGCGGCGCGTGTGCAAGCTTGGGGCGACTGGTCATCGCAGAGCGCGTTCCAAAAGTACTTGGATACGCGAACCAAGTTGACGCCGCATATTACGCACCTGACTCCATTCTCGGAACTGGTGTTGCAGCCATTGCCGGAATGATGACGGTCCTCGACTTACGGCCCGTGCTGGTTTGAACACGCTCCTACCTTGTCGGTGGTTGCAGCTGCTCCTACGGTAGAACTCTCTGTTCCCGCGGTTGAGCTGCGCTCCTACGGTCCTGTTGCCGCGGTTGAGTGCCCCGTTCCCAGCGAAAATATGAATCCGCACTCTCATGTGTGTTGATTGCGCAGATGCGCTGATTGGACGCTCGCGCGACGCGTGGATTGGCAAAATTTCGACTTCTAGTTTACGAAGTCTCTTTTGCCCCACAACGGTTGTCGTTGGCTCCAACCCTTTTGTGTGTGTGTGGGGCATCCCGGCGCTTCGCTGGTTTCGTGCCCACACCACCTAAAGGTGTGAGACTAGTTCTCACTGTGTACTGTTATCATGGCTGACCTACCCGCCGCTGGTGATGCTGTTGGTGGCATTGGCGACGCCGCGCGCGTAGAGCAGCTCGCACCGCTAATCACGCGCACTCTTGCTCAAGTCCTTCCCGGCTACCTTAAGCAGCACATCGCGCAGCTCCTTGATGAGGCGCAGCAGCCGTCTGGCGGAAAATCCCGCAACCGTAGCGCGGTTTCACAGGGCGATGTCAATGCTGACTCCTCGGCCACTTCTGGCGACGACGACAACCGATCAGAGCTCAGTGGCGCAGACGTCGAACAGTTTGCCACCGAGGACCGCGCCGCCAACATCATCGCCCTCCTCACCAAGTCGCAGCATCAAGACCCACAGTTCGCCGGCCGCGATCTACCACAAGCTGGAGAATTTGAGTACAAGAACCACCGCGACTACGACCGCATCTTCAAAGCCAAGGCGTTTGGACTGCCACACAAGTTCCTGTACAACACGGTCCTCGGATACAGCACTGCAGCCGGGTACTTTGCAAACATCGCTGCTGCTCTCGCCGTCGCGCAGTCCCCGGAAGACATCACTACTGTGCGTGACTACGCCATCTACCTCACCAAGGCCTTCAACTTTCACAACCAAGTCGCCATCAACGTCCACGGCAGGTACGGTTCGGAAACAGCGGGTGCGTCTCTCGAAAATGTCCTCGCCTCATCCCGCCACTTCCGCGCCCGCGACGCGGAATATGCGGACGCAAGATACGATGCCGCCATCCGCGAAATTAACTCTTCGGCCGCGCGTGCCAGCCATCAACAGCGTCTCTCTGCGATGCTCGTCGGAACGCGCCGGCAGGGACGCCGCGGCGACAAGGATAGAAACAAGAAGCGCGAACAAGACCGCGCAGCTGCAGCCGGAGCGGTCGGCGGGCAGCGAGGCATCCGTGGGGATGTCCAACCAAACCGTGAGCGAAATCGGCCCGACCCCGCCGCAGGGGCGGGCCAGCCGTGATGTCGCCTCAAGCCAACGGGTTGTTGCGGTCTCCCCCGCCGCAACAACCGGCACATCAAGGGGGGCCCCCGGCACTGCTCGAGCTCATTCACGAGCGGTGCCAAGCGTTGCAGTTGC
>CAZXJC010000517.1:0-4135 GCA_964640885.1 uncultured Pirellulaceae bacterium
AGACACCTCAGCTGGTATCACCGCACCACCAGTTTCCACTGCAGGCAATTATTTCACTGGCCCCGGGATGCTGGCTCCGGCACACTTGCAAGCGACCGGGCTGGCAACGACTGACCCGATGCAGCCCTACTCACCGCAGGCCTTCAATACAACAATGCCGGCGACCATGAATCCGCCGGCATTAGTCACTGGGGCGGTTGAAACTGCTCTTACCGCTGCCAATGCAAACCTGGCCGAAACGCTATCAACCGAATCTCAAAGCGTTTCAAAAGTAGCGGTTAATCGGAAACAACAAGCTTTCGACCGTCGCATCGTGGTCCTCGTTGGTCTGTTACTAGTAGCTCTCATCGGGGGCGTCGTCGCGATGGCCTTGAAAGACTCAGGCAAAGCAAGCCAAGTCGCTTCCACAGAAGATGACCAGGACAGTTCAACTGGCGAGGTTTCGCTTGATCTTTCTGATCAGGGAAAAACCACCAGCAGCTCCAAGCCTAAGCCCGAGTCGCAACCAGTCCAGACCAAGCCCGTAGAGCCAGTAGCGAAACCGGATCCCCAGCCAACAGAACCAAAACCTGTGGACCCGAAACCGGATCCAGAGCCAACAGACCCCAAGCCAGAGCCAACAGACCCTAAACCGAAGCCAAAACCGGAGCCAAAGCCACCAGCCCCCTTATCAGCTGCTGAATTATCCTCTTTAAAAATGAGCCTCACGAATGCTCGCCAGGCATTATATGATCGCGATTTCAAACGCTCGGCTACCGAACTCAAGAAGGCCGATATGTTGGTAAGATTTCCAGCGCAGTTAGCAGCGTTGGAACGACTTCAACAGTTAAAACTCTATGCCGAGGCATTTCAAATGCAATTACGGCAGGCCATCCAGGGCCTGGACGGCGGAGCGGAGATCAAGATCAGCAGTACAACGGTATTGGCGGTGGTGGAGGTAAAGCAGGACAGTCTTATCTTGCGAGTGGCGGGACGGAACCGACCTTACCTCATCGATGAGTTAAAGCCGGGGATAGCCGTAGCCATCATCAAGCAATCTTACGACCTGAACGCGGCCAGTACATGGGCCATGCTAGGAGCTTACGTCGGCACCTTGAGAACGGCCGACGAGGAGGACTTGGCCAAAGCAAGCCAGTATTGGCAAGACGCGATTAAGCGGGGAGCCAAGCTGACAGAATTGCCCACGATCCTCAAGGACGACTACGAGCAACTCAAGGGCGACCAGTAGGCCATCTGCCGCCTGCTATTTCTGCTTTCCTTTCTTCTGGAGCTTCGCCCAGGCATCGCGAAGAGTAACGGTTCGATTAAAAACCAGCTTGGACGATGTCGACTCAATATCGGCACAAAAGTAACCATTCCGTTCAAACTGATGGCGATCACCCGGTTGCACCGATTGCAGACTCTGCTCGACTCGGCAATCGGTCAGGGTTACCAGTGAATCTGGATTGAGATTATCACGATAGTCACCATCATCGGGAACATCGCTCGGATCTGGCACTGAAAACAGGTGGTCGTAGAGACGAACTTCCGCCGGCAACGAATGTTCGGCCGAGACCCAGTGGATTGTTCCCTTGACCTTACGGCCATCGGGTGCCTTTCCGCCAAGAGTTTCCGGATCATAAGTACAGCGCAGTTCCACAACTTCGCCGGACTGGGGATCTTTGACGACTTCATTGCAGCGGAGGAAGTAGCCATAGCGAAGACGCACTTCCCGTCCTGGCCCTAGCCGAAAGAATTTTTTTGGCGGATCTTCCATGAAGTCCGTTTGTTCAATGTAAATCTCTCGCGCGAACGGTATCTCGCGTTTGCCGGCATCCGCATCTTCTGGGTTATTCACTGCCTGCAGTTGTTCGACTTGGCCCTCGGGATAGTTCTCGATGACCACTTTCAGCGGTCGCAGCACTCCCATGACTCGCCAAGCTCGCTTGTTGAGATCCTCTCGCAGGCTATCTTCGAGCCAGGAAAGGTCGATCATGCTATTAAATTTCGTCACCCCAATTCGTTCGCAGAAATTGCGAATCGACTCAGGTGTATACCCACGGCGGCGCAAGCCGACCAGCGTAGGCATTCGCGGATCATCCCAGCCTTGCACGAGACCTTCCTGGACCAGTTCGAGCAGTCGTCGCTTGCTCATGACGGTATGGGTCAGGTTAAGCCTCGCAAATTCAATTTGTTGTGGTCGATAAACATCCAGCACTTCCAGAAACCAGTCGTAGAGGGGCCGATGGTCCTCGAATTCAAGGGTGCAGATCGAGTGCGTAATATGTTCAATCGAATCGGAAAGGCCATGAGTAAAGTCATACATCGGATAGATGCACCAGTCATCGCCGGTGCGATGATGCGTCGCGTGCCGAATGCGATAGATGGGTGGATCTCGCATATTCATATTCGGCGAGGCCATATCAATTTTGGCCCTTAAGGTATGTTCTCCATCCGCAAATTCGCCACCGCGCATTTGCTCGAACATCTGCAGATTCTCGTCGACCCCTCGTTCCCGGTAGGGGCTGTCTTTACCCGGTTCGTTCCAGCCGCCACGATATTCACGCACTTCTTCGGGCGTCAAACTGCAAACATAGGCTTTTCCCAGTTTGATCAGTTGAACTGCATAATCGTAAAGCTGTTCGTAATAGTCCGAAGCAAAGAAGATGCGATCTTCCCAGTCAAATCCCAACCAGCGGACATCATCTTGAATTGAGTCGACATACTCGACGTCTTCCTTCGCTGGATTGGTGTCGTCAAAACGAAGGTTACAAAGACCCTGATTCTCGGCAGCCATACCAAAATTCAGGCAAATCGATTTCGCGTGTCCGATGTGAAGATATCCATTAGGCTCGGGCGGAAAGCGGGTATGCACCCGACCATCATACTTACCGCTCTCGTTATCCTCGGCAATGATTGCCTGGACAAAATTCAAAGACTGACCGGACTGACCCTCAGGCTCCATCTCCTGGTCGTTATTTTCCGAGTTGGCTTGGTTCATCCGTTACTCCGTTTCCATCTCTGCGAGAGTACGAGTCAAACGTTTCAGGCAACGCTCCTTACCGAGAATAGCCAGTGTTTCAAACAGTCCAAAGCCGACAGGCTTTCCTGTTACTGCTACTCGCAAGGCATGGATTAGCTGCCCCATTTTTATCTGCTGCTGCTCGACAAAGTCACGCAACGTCTGTTCGACAGAGACTGTAGAAAAATCTTCCAATTGATTCAACTGGACTTGAAAATCAGCCAGTAACTGCCGAGCCTCGGGCGGTTTGACTAAACGCTTCTGAAAAGCCTTCTGATCGTAAGCAAACGTGTCGTCAGCCGTGTAAAACTCTCCATAGTCGAGAATATCGCCAGCAATTTTCAGTCGATCACCAGCGGCCTGAACAATTTTATCCAACTGATCCCGGTCTGCATCTGCTGGCGGTTCTGCAACTCGTTCTGACTGAACCAGGTAGGGGATCGCCAGGGCCGTTTTCGTCTCTGTGCTCTGCTGATCCATCAGTCTCTCTTGAAAAGCCAGCAATTTCTGCGGATCAAAACTGGCTGGCGACTTGACAACACGTTCTAGTGAGAAGTTCTCGATCATTTGGTCTCGAGTAAATTCTTCTGTGTGCCCGTCGAGGGACCAGCCAAGCAGTAGCAGGTAGTTAATCACAGCGTCCGGCAAGAACCCGATGTCACGATAGAAATCGACAATGACCGGAGTAAACGTTTCGCTATCAATCGTTCGTCCACAGGCTTGGGCAATCCGCTCTCCACGTTCGTACAACTGTTTGAAATCAGGATTTTTCAAGTACTTGGAAATTTTGCGTTTGCTCAGTTTGTTCTTACTGCCCGGCTCAGCAACATATGGCAAGTGTGCATATTGAGGCAGTTCGTAACCCAGTCCCTGCACGATAAAGATCTGTCGCGGTGTATTGGAAAGATGCTCCTCCGCCCGAATGACATGCGTGATTTCAAAATCATGATCATCCACCACGCTGGCAAGATGATATAAGCAGGAACCATCGTTCTTTTGGATCACCATGTCCTGTTCACGAGCCCAGTCAAATTGCACATCGCCGCGAACCAAATCCGTGAACTCGCATACTCCTTCACGCGGCATTTTTAGCCGGATCACTGCCTGCCGCCCTTGCGACTCAAATTCAGCGGC
>CAZXJC010000518.1:0-3067 GCA_964640885.1 uncultured Pirellulaceae bacterium
TTACCGGGCCTTATCTGAGTGGAAAGAAATCGATTTTCATTCCGACGAATCGACGTATGACCCTCGATGGGCAATCTCCGAACGACCAGTGGTTAGGGGTTGTGGGAGCCCGGCATCACAATTTGCAGGACGTTGATTTGCAGATTCCGCTCGGTACGCTGACGGCCGTTACAGGACCCAGCGGTAGTGGCAAAAGTTCATTGATTGATGAGGTTCTCTACGTCGCCTTGGCACGTCGCTTGCATCGCGCTAAGGCTGTCCCTGGACTGCATGACCGTATTGAAGGGCTGGAGCACATTAACAAGGTGATTCGGGTTGACCAAAATCCCCTGGGCAATTCACCAACTTCCAACCCAGCTACCTATACCGGGTTATTCGATTTGATTCGAATGCTATTTGCACAATTGCCAGAGGCCAAGTTGCGGGGCTTCACACCACGTCGATTCAGTTTCAACGTGGCCGGCGGACGCTGTGAAGCGTGCGATGGAAATGGTCAACAATGCGTGGAAATGCATTTCTTGCCCGATGTTTGGATTCGCTGTGATGTATGTCAGGGGAAACGCTACAACCCGGAAACACTCGCAGTGACTTATCGTGGCCGGTCCATCAGTGATATCCTCGATTTGACTTGTCAGCAGGCCGTTGCACTGTTTGAAAACATTCCCAAAGTCCGCCGGATCGTGCAAACCTTGTGCGATGTTGGCCTCGATTATCTAACCCTGGGCCAGGCGGCGCCGACACTCTCCGGTGGAGAAGCTCAGCGTGTGAAACTGGCAGCAGAGTTGGCGCGGCCTGACACGGGCCAGACCCTTTACTTGCTTGATGAGCCAACCACCGGGTTGCACTTTGATGACCTGGCGAAGTTGCTCGATGTAATGCATCGGCTCGTTGACTTAGGCAATACAGTGGTCGTGATAGAACACTATTTGGATGACATTAAATCAGCTGATTGGGTGGTCGACCTGGGTCCCGAAGCAGGTGCCGATGGTGGCAAAATTGTGGCTGCTGGAACCCCCGAGCAAATTGTGAAAGCGATACGGCCAAGAAAAGGTAAAAAGAACCCATTGACTAGCCACACGGCAATCGCGCTCGAGCCAGTACTTGCAGAGGGGCCCTATCTCGAGCGGCCGATATTTGATCCGCAAGCAGACAACGAGAAGCGGGACGGAGATCTGGAAATTCAAGAAGTTGGCAAAGAGACCCTCATGCCCTGGGAATCGGATGGCCGCGACTGGCATACTGAAAGTCGTGTTGACCGGAAAGGAAAAGCGTGTCGTTGGGATGGGAAAATCCTGGCAGAAGTAGTTGATCGCATTGAGGAGTTGGGTAACTTTGGCCCCACCGACTGGAAGACGCGTACCGTGGTAGAAATTGCCGCAGCTAAGAAGTCAACGGGCTGGTTCTTTCATGCCATTACTGGAGAAACCTGGTTGTTGAAGATGAAGTTTCGAGTAGCGAGAGGAACGTTTCAACGGCAAGAACTGATCGACAAATTGCCACTAAAGACACTTAACCAATTGGATGAATTACCGGTCTATGGAAATAATCCGCGTGTCAAAGTGAAGACGATTCGTGGGCCCTGGCAAGAGGTTCAGATTCAGGCGTACGACTGGGAAGAAATTAATACGGATCATTTTTGGGAGTTCCTCGAGCAAGCCGTTAAAGGGTTTCAAAAAATTACGGAGCGAGTTGAACAAGATCCCAAGGAGTTGATGCCCTGGAAAAAACTTGGGCAGAAATGGCATTTCATGCGGAAGGGGTTCCCACTGGGGAAATCGGTGCTCTGGAAAGTAGAAGTCCTGGAAGAGATTCTCGAGATACTGGCTGACACCGTGTCACAAGGTCAATTCTTGTGGAACAACCAGTATCGCGTTCATCTGTATGATCAGGGCGGGCGAGATCCGTGGGCCACCGTACTGACGAAACGAAGTGAAGACGTTGCTCTTCATTTGCGTGGTCCCAGCGGCAGTATTGCTCTGGGGCGTCTGGCAGGCCTGGCACGAGAACAGTCCCTGGATACGACAGCATCCGGCTACGATGTGGTGAAGCTGTCATTCCGGACGCTAGAAGATGTTCACCGTGGAGACCTGACCAAATTACTGAAACAACATCTGTTAGCGAGTCGTGAAGCAGCACAGAGTTAATATCCACTACATCTTATGAGTGGAAAGGAGATCATGATTAGTAAAGCCAGCCAATCTGAGCAGGAACCGTTGATTGACCCGAACTTTCTCTTTCGGTTTTCCGTTCCCTGTCTGAGGTCTAAGGAATCTTGGACAGAAAAAGGGGTCCAGTTAAGTAAGAAATACCTGGTCCCCAGTTTTGGTGAGTTGTTGCAGCGTCCGGTCTTCGCCGACTTGCGAATTGGCTGGAATGAAGAGGGGCTGTTTTTTACAGTCCGCGTGTCCGGTAAGAAGAACACACCTTGGTGTCGATCCACACGAATTGAAGACAGTGACGGATTGCAAGTTTGGATTGATACACGCGACACGCACACCACGCACCGGGCAGGTCGGTTTTGCCATCGGTTTGTCTTTCTCCCCTTTGGAGGAGGCGCACGTCAGCAAGAACCGGTAGTAGACTGGCTACCAGTGGCCCGCGCGCGGGAAGCACCTCATCCGGCTAGCCCTGAAGACTTGGCGGTTCGCAGTGAACAGCGTATCGATGGTTACGTGCTAGAAGGGTTCATCGCTGCTGCTGCCTTGACCGGATATGATCCACAAGAGCATCCCCGGTTAGGGTTTACCTATGCAGTCATCGATCGAGAACTGGGCTGGCAAACGCTGAGTTTGGGTCCGGAATATTCGTTCCGTGAAGATCCGAGCTTGTGGGGTACCCTGGAACTTGTTCGTTCCTGAGCTTAGCTGGCAAAAGAAGAAGACCGCCAGCCAGCTGACGGTCTTCTTACTGTTATCGCTTACCGGCAGACTTGTGCTTGTCCTTAGCAGAGTCAAACCGGAATAAGTTACTCTTCTTCGTCCTTGAGCTTGCAGCACAGCGGGGACCCTTTGTTGAGTTCACACTTTGCACAAACTTCGGCATCGTCCTTGCAGCACTTTTCTGCGCC
>CAZXJC010000519.1:0-2609 GCA_964640885.1 uncultured Pirellulaceae bacterium
CGAAACTGATCTAAGTCCTTGTCTGTTACTGTACCCCGAATAGCGATTTTCCCTTGGCGACCACTAACAATTGTTTGGTCTTTAGGCCGAATAATTTGCACTTCGGGATGCTCTAAGTCGACAATAAAAGTAACTGAGCTAGTTTGGCTGAGGTTGGTGTCACGATCAATGGCCCGAACAGAAAAGGTATGTTTGCCACTGCCCACCGGCGGAGTAGTGACAACAGTCGCAGCAGTGGATGGAGACCAATTGCCTCTATTCATGCGGTACTGATAAGTTAAGCGACCAGCTGGCGTCTCTTTATCCAGAGCCAACCAAGAGACAAATACATTTGGTTTGCCAGTACGGTAGATTTTTTCTTCTGCTTCATCACCAAAGTAGCTTACCTCCTCGCTATCCACCGTTTTAATTTGGATGGTAGGAGGATTGCTATTGGATTTGTATCTCACCAACCCACTTCCAGTTCCGATCCAAATAATTCCTTCCTTTGTCTCCATTAATTGGCTAATTTGAGGGCTTGGCAATCCATCCAGCGCAGTAAATGAATACCAGTTTTCCCCGTCAAATTTCCATAACCCATTTTCAGCAGTACCCGCCCAGATGCTACCATCCGCCGATTCAAGTAAGGCTACAACATGCATTGATTCTAGTTCCTTATGAGAATTCCACTCTTCCCCGTTGAACTCCCATAGCAAATATCGATTGCCTCCACCGGCTTCACCAACACCTGCCCAAAGACGTCCATCCACAGTTTCCAGCCAAGAAAAAATCCAAGGTCTTTCAAGATAATGACTCCATGTTGTTCCATTGAATCGCCATAACCCATTATCACCGGCGATCCCAATTCGGCCATCAGGTAACGAAACATCTAACCAAGCAACCCACATATCGTTGTTTGCTGATTTATGCAAATTAATAATCGCATTTGCATTATTCGGAATACCTTCATGTCTTTGCCAGTTAGAGCCATCAAAATGCCATAAGCCATTTCCCCAGGTTCCTACCCATATCGTTCCGTCTCCAGATTCCTCTATGTTTGCAATTGCTATATCACCAGGCTTTTCCCGAGAAGGTTTTGAGTGTTGGATCCAATTAGTTCCATTGAACTGCCATAAGCCATTTTGAAATGTACCAGCCCAAATACTGTTATCACTTGATTCATGAATCGCAAGAATTTCCGCAGAACTTAGTGATTGCAGATTAGTCCAAGTAGAGGTGAGACTATTAAACAACCATAGTCCTCTTCCAACTGTTCCAACCCAGATGGTGTTTTCTCTCCCCTCGTGTATAATACTGATACTGGTGTTTTTCAATACCTGGGGGAAACTCCAAATGCTTTTGTCAAAATGCCAAAGTCCTTCACCCTCTGTGCCTACCCAAAGATGGCCGTTGCTCGATTCTAACAACGAAGAACTTCTACCAGACCAATAGTCGCCCAGGTAAATTTCTTTGCCCACCAGAGATCTCGCTTGCCCCCATCCACCGGGAGACAAGCGCCACAAGCTATTTTCAGTTCTAACCCAAATGACATTATTATTTGTTTCTAAAATAGATAAAATTTTACTGTTATGTAGTTGTGAGTGCTCACGTAATAAAGCTGATTCTAAATGCCATAGACCATTATCTGCTCCAATCCACATATTACCGTTACTAGATTCAAATAAAGATAAAACTTTAGTCTGACCCAACTTGTGAAATCGAGCCCATTCGTTGCTATTATAAATCCAAACTCCTGTACTTGTTCCTATCCAAATACGACCGTCTTGCGATTGCAGGATGCTATTGATATCCATTTCCACTAATTCTGGAACGGATGACCAACCGTCCTCATCAAGCCGCCAAAGTTCGTTTTGGCTCACAGCCCATATCGTTTGATCCAATGAGACGAAAAGTAATTGAATCGATTTATTTTCTAGATGATTACGCCAATCATCCTCAAAATTCTCATGATATTGTCTGAGACCTTTGGTTGCACCAGCCACCCAGATACTACCATCCGCCGATTCAACCATTTGATTAACGCGATCATCGATATTGGCTACATAGCGCCACTCCTTACCATCAAAGACTCGTAGTGAAAAGGCCCATTTTTCCTGACATGCGGCCCATAGCCTCCCATCTCGGGATTCGACCATCGCTTGAATCCAGAACCATCTCATTATTTGGAAGGATTTTTGTTCCATGTCTGCGTTAAATTGATATAGCCCAGGCCAAGTTGGTATCCAGATGCTTCCATCCGAGGTTTTCTGTAATAATCTGACACCATTCTGAGCAATATGGAATTGATGCGTAGTTACACCACCATTTAAAACGCTCACAGCATTTGGTGTCGCAACCCATAGATTCCCTTGATCGTCGAATGAAATATCGTAAATTTTACTTGGCAATCCATCTTCAGGAGTAAACTGACGCCAGGTTTGAGCTTGTGGTCTACAGGCAAGAAAGAAAAGAACCAAGCAGAATGGGATCAAGAACTTATGTTTCATACGGAAGCTATATTGGGGTGAATAAAATTAAGAACACTCTTAATTTGCAAGGGTCTGGTCCTGTGCCGGCTACGGCAGTAGCCGGCAATTATGCCAAGGGGGAATTAAAACCGTTAAATTTCT
>CAZXJC010000520.1:0-3846 GCA_964640885.1 uncultured Pirellulaceae bacterium
ACCATCGATTTGTCGCAGGCAGCTACCGGTTGACTGAAAAGCCAAACGTTAGGCCAAAGAGTTGAACGTCTTCATCGTTATGCTCGGGATTTCGTCCGCGACCAATTCCCTGGGCTAGGTCGAGGAATTCCATGCCGAACCGCAGAGAAATGTCTCGGGTGACTTCGTAGGCGGCTTCCGCACGAATTTCCCCACCAAAAACAAACTCGCTGCCAGACATGTAGGTGTGAACGACCTTCGATTGCTCACTGTCTGGCTCGTTCCCTGTACCGACATCAACTTCCGTGACAGTACGAAAGTCCGTCAGATGCAGGTTCTGCAGGTTCGTGAAGGCGAAGGCACGTACTTCTCCAGAAAGCAACCAACGACTGCGATGCTGAGAATATCGAAAGCCAATCTGCCCACCGACCAGATTGTTTTCATAAGTGCCCTGGCCACTAATGTACTCTTCGAATGCCGCGTCTGCGGGCTGTATGGCCGGTGGCGGACCAATCGGCAACACCGGGACAACGGCACCGTCCTCGTCGTAACGCGTGTAGTCATCCTGCCGATCGTAGTCAGTGAATCTCATGTAACGGAAACCGTAGAACGGCTCTACGATAGCACCATTGTGCAAAGGCTTCATTAGAAACGTCTTGTTGATTTCAAAGTTAGAGAGGTTGGCCATGTTGAGCGAATCTTCCAGGAAGTAGTCCCGAGCACCCGATTCGCGGTTGTTATTATCTTGAGGTGGATCGACTGCTTCGTCTTGAGGAGAAGCGTCCTCCATAAACCGGTTGTTGCGTTCTTGGCGAATCCGTTCCATCGAATTAGGTCCGCTGATGTTTTGCATACTGATTAACCAGCCATGCTTTTCTTCTGTCATGTACCCCAGGTCAATTCGGTTGCCCCAGGTCATATCTCCCTGAGTATTGCTTGCTTCAGCATTAGGGCGCGACACATACAGGTACATACGGTCAAACGACGCAAACCAGCCGGTGCTGGTAGTGGGCCCCCCGCCATAGCTGTCGATATCAGCTGCAGCGAAGAACTGAGAGTCAGTTGAAAAATAGTTCAGATCGACAAACGGTAAATACCGTTGAGCTCTGAGCGTAGTAGTTGTGGTGACAATTAACAGACAAGTGACCAGCCAGGGTCTGATTCTCAGAAATGCCATGATTTCGTCTATCTCTCGAGTCTTGGGTTACAAAACGAATTAAGAACTCACTCTTTGACTAAGCGCAAGGTGATTTCCGCTTGTGCCGTTAATATCGGATTTACGCTTCACAGAAGTTGAGTAAGAAAGGTAAACCATGCCGAAAATTCATGCGCGACACCTCCACTTACTGCAGAAATCTGCAATTTCACGGGGCCAACTACACATTTCCTCGCATCAAGACATGGTCCTAATGGGGGGCAAGTTGTTCTCTGTCAGCTGTTTTTTCGATTTCAGCGGGCTCGGACAGCTGTTTTTCAATGCTGGGCTGCCCTTGTTGAGGTTCTGCTGGCTGTGAGCTAGCAGAGAATGTCCTAATTCGAAAGAAGACGGTCCGTTGCTCAAATTCCCTCGGCGGTCATAATGATACGAAATCAGTTTCCGACCCTAACCGAGAGAAGAGACGCATGTCAAAGAAACGAAGCCTTGGAAACAGGGCAACCTTGTCATTGCTTAGCGTGCTGATCGTCTCACTGGCAGTTGCTGAAGAGACGCCAGTTTCGCCTAAGCAGGCGAGTTCGGTTGAGAAGAAAGCGTCGGCAGCGAAGCCTAAGCAGCTTTACATGCGTTTGCTACGTGATGCCAAGAAAAAGCCGCTGGCGTTACAGACTTCTATTATTCGCTTTGTTTACAAGGATCCCCAGCAAAAAGATTCTCAGAAGGGTGTTTATGTTGACTTGATTGGTGCTGTTCATGTGGGGGAAAAGGCTTACTACCAGGATTTGAATAAGCGTTTTAAGACCTATGATGCGGTACTCTATGAGTTAGTGGCACCGGAGGGGACTCGAATTCCGAAGGGAGGTCCGGAAGGTGTCGGTGGCAGTCCGGTTAGCGCAATCCAAGTGGGCATGAAGTCAATGTTACAGCTGGAATTTCAGTTGGACCAGATTGACTATACGACGAAGAATCTTGTGCATGCAGACATGACGCCAGAAGAATTTTCTGAAAGCATGAAGGAACGTGGCGAGAGCATGATTCAGATGTTCTTTCGCATGATGGGACAGAGCATGGCTCTCCAGTCGCGTAAGGCTGGTAAGGGGAGTACAGATCTAAAGATGCTGGTCGCCTTATTCTCTAAAGATCGCAACAGGCAATTAAAGCTTTTGTTGGCTGAAGAATTTGAATCAACTGGTGGAGCTATGAATGCCCTGGAGGGAAAAGAAGGCTCCACGTTGATCACGGAGCGAAATAAGAAGGCCTTCGCTGTCTTGCGCAAGGAACTGGATAAGGGTACCAAGCGGATCGCTGTTTTTTATGGAGCTGGACACCTCTCGGATATGGAAAAGCGGTTGTCCGCAGACTTTGGTATGATCCGCACTAAGGAAGAATGGGTGGATGCCTGGAACCTTCGTGGTATTAAGTGAGTAGCAGGCAATGACCTGGAGAGCAATGGAGTGGCATCTTGGCGAATGAGCAGGACGTAACAGCGCGTAGCCGGTTCTCGATTAGTGAAGTGACGACTTTTCGCTGGTCGTTTGATGAGGATGTGTACCAGTACCGTCAAGCTGGAGTTTCAGCAATCGGCGTCTGGCGACAGAAGCTCACCGACTTTGGTGAGGACAAGGGCCGCGAGTTGTTGGCAGACTCTGATATGTCGGTCTCAAGTTTACTGTGGGCTGGCGGTTTTACAGGGAGTGACGGTCGTAATCAGCGGGAAAGCTTGCAAGATGCTCGGGAAGCGATCGAGTTGGCTGCTTTTCTGGAAGCATCCTGTTTAATTGTCTACAGCGGCGCTCGCGGTGGACATACCTTAAATCATGCAAACCGCTTGTTTCGTCAGGCGATTGATGAGTTGTTGCCCGTAGCGGAAGAGTTGTCGGTGACCCTGGCAGTCAAACCGATGCATCCCGGTTGCGCCAGTGGGTGGACATTTCTGACGGACCTGGAACGGACGGCGCAATGGTTGAGATCCTATCAGCATGACCGTTTGAAACTGGTTTTAGACCTCTACCAGTGGGGTTTTGATCCGGGGTTCAATGATCAACTCGGTTCCCTCGTTCCCGAACTGGCCCTGGTGCAATTAGGGGACGGGCGGTTGCCGCCGGATAAAGAGCAGAGCCGTTGTCCGTTAGGGGCAGGCGAAATTCCACTGGCCGAGCACCTGGAACAGTTGATGGCGTTGGGATTCGGCGGTTTCTACGAGTTGGAATTGATGGGCGAAGAGATCGAGTCACTCGACTACGAACCCTTGCTTCTACAATGTACCGAGGTTTACCAGCAGTGGATGGCGACCCCAGCATCTTGAACGCTGCCAAAAGTGTCAGGACTTGGGTGGAATTAATTCCAGGCACAGCAGTCGGTCGCTTCCTCGTACGTACAACAGGCCATGCGAGAGAATGGGCGCTGCCCAGCAGGGATACTTGAGTAATTGAGGTGGCGTGACCCCCGCCGGAATGTCTTTGCTGGCCGTTGCACGGTAGATGTGATGCGTGGTTGGTTCAAACTTCTCGGGATTGGCTTTAAACATCAGCAAGTCCCCAAACTCGCCGAGAGAAATGAAGTGTTGATCGACATACATTAGCGAAACACGCGTGGTGCGAGGAACCGTCCACATGACTTTTCCCGTCTTCCATTCGATGCAGCGGAGATCTGCATTCTCCGTGTGTCGCCCGCTACAGCCGTAGAGATATCCGTCATGGTAGATCGGAGTG
>CAZXJC010000521.1:0-2738 GCA_964640885.1 uncultured Pirellulaceae bacterium
TCAAGAGATCCCGGAGGAGGATGTTTTATGAAGACAATCTCAGCAACGATGATGGGGTGTTTTTTGCTCTCTGCTAGTTCCCTGGGACTGGCTGCGGATGCAAACTGGCCAAATTTTCGTGGCCCGGATTCAGCTGGGATATCTGACCAGGCGAATCTTCCCACCCAGTGGAGTGGCTCGCAGAACGTTGCCTGGAAGACGGACATTGCCGGACGTGGCTGGTCATCTCCGATCGTGTGGGGGAAGCAGATATTTCTGACGACAGTGATCAACGAAGGTGTGTCGGAGTTCCCAAAGAAAGGTCTCTATTTCGGAGGCAATCGTCCGCAACCAGTGGATTCAAAACATCGCTGGGTGGTTTTAAGCTTAGATATTGAAACGGGCAAGTTGCTCTGGCGGAAAGAAGTTCACGAGGGTGTTCCCGAGACCCCAATCCATCTTAAAAACAGTTACGCATCAGAAACACCGGTTACCGACGGTGAATATGTCTACGTAGTTTTTGGAAATATCGGTATCTATTGCCTGGACTTTCAGGGGAAACAAGTCTGGAAGAAAGAATTGCCACGACACAAGGTGCGTGCCGGTTGGGGTACTGCATCGTCGCCAGTGATCCACGGCGATCGCTTGTATATCGTTAATGACAACGATGTGAAGTCGACGCTGTCGGCTTTCAACAAAAGAACGGGAGCACTGGTTTGGGAGGTTGAACGTAAGGAGCGAAGTAACTGGTCCACTCCCTATGTCTGGGAGAACAAATTACGGACTGAGATCATTACACCCGGTACGCAGAAAACCCGTTCTTACGATCTCAAAGGAAACCTGTTGTACGAGCTTGGCGGTGGCTCGAGCATTACGATTGCTACTCCGTACTCCAGGCATGGGATGCTTTACTTGAGTTCTGGTTACGTCGGAGATCGCAAGCGACCGTTGTTGGCTCTGCGACCAGGAGCGAAAGGAGATATTTCGTTAGGGCCCGAGGAGACCAGTAACCAGTACGTAGCCTGGTGTCAGAAACAAGGAGGGCCTTACAATCCGACGACATTGGTCTACGGGGACCTGCTCTATGTTCTTTTGGATCGTGGTTTTCTCAGTTGTTATGACGCTCATACCGGTAAGGCAATTTACGAGAGGAAACGACTTCCCAACGGAAAAGCCTTTACAAGTTCACCCTGGGCATCGCAGGGAAAGATTTATTGCCTTAATGAAGATGGTTTAACATTTGTGATTAAGGCAGGTCGAGAATACGAATTGTTGCGCAAGAACATGCTCGCTGAAGACGACATGTGCATGGCGACACCAGCGATCGTGGGGAATCGACTTTTGATTAGAACTTCGGAGCGAATCTATTGCCTGCAAGGAAAAAAGGAATAATCGCTGGTTTTGAGAAGGTTTTGGTTTGACCACTAAGTTTCAAGTAAGGACTGTTGGACAGATGTTATCGGTTTGGAGATTGTTGATATCACGAATCGCTCTCGTGCTTCTGAGCACGGGGGTTCTGTGGTCTCACGTTATGTTCTTTGAGTTTCAGGCTTCCTCTCTTGTAGCTCAGGAACCTGGGCCAGTATTGTCCGTCCCTGTGCGCATCGGAGTAGTCGCTTTTGAAGACTTTGAACGTGAATTTCAACGCTGGAATCGCCTCTTTGCTGAACTATCCAAGAAGGAAGAATCAGCGATCACCTTTGAATTGGCGGTCGGCAGCTATGGGGACCTGCTGCATTGGATGGATAAAGGTTATGTCGACGTAGCGGTTCTTACACCGGGTGTTTTCTCTGAATATTTTAAGTTGGGGAAAGAAGGGCAGGCCACTGCTCAAAAAGACCGTTTCGAGTATTTAGCCACCGACGGCGTTTCTGCGACAACTTCCAACTGGGCGACCGAGCAACGACGTCAGCCAGGTTTTCATTTTAGCTATCATTGCGTTTGTGTGGTTCCAGAAGATTCATCATTAAAGACATTTGATGACGTTATCAAGGCTTCCAAGGCAGGTCAGGTTGAGTGTTTGTTTGTAAACCCTCTCTCTGCTTCGGGCCGGGTGCTTCCGGAGCACGTGTTGCGTACCCGGCAGGCTTTTTCTCCTCAGCAGGTACGTTACAGCTACTCGCACACCGAGTCGTTACGTCTGTTGGCACAAGACAATTCTGAAAAAGATCGTGTAGCTTTCGTTTGGGATGCTGCTTTGGACGCTGCTCCCGAACTTGCTAGTCGTCTTCGCAAGATTCCCAGCCCGACGTTCGATGAAATTCCAATACCACATAACGTGATTGTTATGCGCAGCGATCACCGGGAATTGAAGACGTTGCGGAACGCGTTTGCCAGTTTTCGAGATGAGAAAGGAACGACTGAGACCCGCTATCTAGAGAATTGGAAGCAGCTTTACTCAGAGGTTGGCCAATGGTATGGGGATGTCTCATCCGCGGTCGAGGATCGTCAGCGGCAACCGGTTTCGATGGATGAAATTGGTCGCATCTTGTTGCAAAGTGCACGGTCTCAGCCGGTGCCTCCGCGTTTGGCTGTGGTTTTGTCTGGAGGTGGAGCGAAGTGTTCTTACCAGGTAGGCGCGGTTTGCGCCTTGGAAGAAGATCTGGAAAAATTGAGAAAGCAGAATCCCGAGATTAACCTGGATATCAATCTGATCGTGGGCACCTCGGGAGGTGCCATCAATGCGGTGCCAATTGCCTAAGGCGTCTCGTCGACACCACAAGGGCGAAAAGATTTCCAGAAAGTCTGGATGACCATGG
>CAZXJC010000522.1:0-7176 GCA_964640885.1 uncultured Pirellulaceae bacterium
AGCCATAGCTCAGCCCCGTTGTTTACGAGATATTTTCAGGAGATTGTGCAATGAACAGTCCGCTTCTTGATCGTCGTCACTGGTTGCAGGCTGCCGCCGGTTCGCTGGCCGGAACTTGCCTGGCTACTCGCTGGGCAAAGGCCATTGACTATACGAAACCAGTCCCTGGGGCAGAGAAACTGACCGCCTATCTCAATGGTTCGCAGATCTTGATTCGTTGGAACAATCGCCTGCTGACCGGCTATCGTGCACATGCCAGTCTCAAGTACCCCTACTTCAATCCGCTGGCCGGACCTGCTAGTGGACTCTCGGTGACCGCCGAATCGGCCTTGCCCTATCCTCATCATCGGGGCCTGTGGCTCGGTTGTGATCCAGTTAATGGTGGGAACTACTGGAGCGATGGTCCACTGAAGCAGGGACAGATCAAGTCTACGAAACTGGAATTGACGGCAGCAACCAAGGAGTCTGCCCAATTTCAGAACGACTGCCAGTGGGTACGGTCCGAGGCACCTTCGCCGTTGAGAGACCAGCGGCAGTTTACCGTGCAGGTGCTCGGGGAACATGCCTGGGTGATCGATGCCGATATCAGGCTCTTTGCCCAGGAAGATATTTCGATCAAGAGGGCCAAGCATTCGCTCTTTGCAATTCGGGCGGCCAGTGACATATCACCCAGTTATGGTGGCATCCTGATGAACTCCGAAGGGGGCACTGGTGCTAAGGGTACCTATGGAAAACCAGCACACTGGTGTGGGTATCACGGCAAACGGGCTAGCCGGCCAGATGTTGTAGAAGGAATCGCGGTGATGGATCATCCGGAAAACCCCTGGGCACCCTGTCCCTGGTTTACTCGTGAATACGGTCACCTCTCCGCGTCCCCCTTTAATTTCCTGGATAAACCGTGGCAGTTTGAAAAAGGGAATAGCTTACGAATGCGGTATCGCGTGGTCGTCCACGCGGGTACTCCCGCCGAAGCAGGCTTAGATAAAATCTACCAGCAGTGGATTGAAGGTTAGCCAGTATTGGTTGCGGGGATGGTTCCGAGATATTCTCTCTAGCAATGGAAATAGACAGGTGGCAACTAAGAAAATCTTCCGTGTCGGTGTCATCGGCGCCAGTGGAAAAGGTGATTATGGCCACGGCATCGATATGACGTTTGCCGGGATGGAGCGAGCCAAAATCGTTGCCGTAGCCGATGACCAGCCTGCTGGACTCCAAAAAGCGGCCCAGCGATTAGAGGTGAATCGACACTATGCCGATTTTCGCAAAATGCTCGAGAAGGAGAAGCTCGATATTGTCTGTGTTGGCCCCCGCTGGGTGAACGACCGTTTGGCCATGGTCTCGGCTGCTGCAGCTGCCGGGGCGCATCTCTATTGTGAAAAACCGTTTGCCTCCGACTTGGTCATGGCGGATGGCATGATTGCAGCCTGTCGACAGCACCAGGTGAAACTCGCCATGGCCCATCAGTGGCGGGCAATGCCACCGGTTCAGCAGGCAATTCGCCAGGTCCGCCAGGGCAAATATGGGAAGTTGTTGCGTGTGATAGCCCGCCCTAAAGATGATTCACGCGGAGGCGGTGAAGAACTGCTTGTTCATGGGACCCACTTGTTCGATATGATGCTGGCGTTTGCTGGAGCCCCTCGCTGGGTGAGTGGTCACGTTTTGGTCGGAGAACGGTCGGCGACGCTGGCTGACCGTCGAACTGGCACCGAACCGGTTGGTCCGATTGCCGGGGACTCGATTTCCGCAATGTTCGGGTTTTCCGGCGGTGTCCGCGGATACTTTGAATCGACAGCTCAACTCTCGCGGCGAGGGAATAAGACCTTCGATAATCTTTACGGACTAACACTCGAATGCCAGCAGGCGCGTCTGCAAATTCGCCAGCCAGGGGATGTCTATGTCTATCCTGCTCCCTGCGTGTTGGCTGACCTGGAGAAGCTTGAGTGGGAAAAACAGTGGCTGGAAGCGTGGCATTTTACTCCCGAGCACAAGCCCCGACCGATTCGTAGCCAGTGGTTGAGCCTGGGAAACAAATACTTGGCCAACAACCTGATGGATGCCATCGAGCAGGATCACGAACCTTTGTCTGGATTGCAGCATGCCCAGTGGATCACGGAGATGGTTCAAGGTGTTTATGCATCCCACCTGTCAGCTGGAGAACGATTGAACATTCCCCTTACGCAGCGGGTGCATCCCCTGTTGTCGCCCTAGCAGCTTACGGCAGAAAGAAGGGGCGATTCTGCTTCCGTCGGTAATCCCTTTCTCGCTATACTAGAGCTTGTTGAAACAGAGCCGTTTCCTGGTAGCAGCAGGCACAACATGAATCGGAACGATGGTAGAAGGCGAGCAGCGGCCTGGCTGGCTCTAGGTTTGTTACTGCTGGTGTCCACCGGTTGTGGACGATCAGCCCCGCAATCATTCTGGCAGTCCCTCGGGGGCACAGCTCTCCTCGATGAAAAGGGTGAAGTCGAGTCGCTCTATCTGGGACAGACCAGCATCACCGATAACGAATTGCGTAAATTACAGACCTTGCCGCATTTGAAACGGTTGTTTCTCAACGGTACTGGCGTGACTGATAACGGTCTGGAACATCTGCAGAAACTTGACCAGTTAGTTCACTTAGACTTGGATCAGACGGGGGTCTCCGATGCCGGGATTGTGCACCTGCTGGAGTTAAAGAATCTGCGGTCATTGAATCTCTTGGATACCAAGGTAACGGTGGTAGCAGTGGATCGGCTTCATCAAGAGCGACCGGGCTGTCGAGTGGCTAGTTTGATTGTTCATCCTACAAACGATCCAGGTGACAACCGCAGCGATTTAAGACCTGCAGATCAAGCGGATGCCGATGATAAGACGCTTGCGAACTCTCGGCAAGCGGTCGACGCTGCGGTCAGTAAGCAGTTCAAGAAGCCGTTTGAAAAACTGTCGCAAACAGAGTTAGACCAGTTGCGGACGCTCTACCTGGTGGATGACCAGATCGTTGATCTGGGTGGGGCAGCAAACCTGGTTGCTTTGCAAGTCCTGGTTTTGGAGAGCAAGGGGCTGCGACATTTGGAAGGTATCGAGAAACTGACACAATTGAGAAAGTTAACTGTCAGGGCAGAAAAACAAATCGATGATCTGGGGCCCTTAAGCCAGCTTAAATTCCTGGAAGAACTTTCCTTGCAGGACTGTCGGCTTACGGATTTGACTCCCCTGAGAGGATTGGTGAGGCTTCAGGTTCTGGACATCCGGGAAAGTGAAGTCGAGAGTTTGAAGCTGCTGGAACCACTGGAATCGCTGGAGAAACTCTGGTTGCCACAAAACCGTGTGAACGATTTGGAGCCGTTGCGGAATTAGTCAAAGCTAAAAAGCCTGCACTTGATGGATAACCCGATCAAGCTGCTGGGACCTCTCCACGGACTAAAGTCGCTCGAGTTACTTGACGTCCGTAAAACGGAGGTCAGTGAGAGTGAAGTCGAGAAGTTTAAAGCGATGGTGCCGAATTGCGAAGTTCGTCATTAAGAACCTGTTTTAGGAATATCACGTTGTCGTAGTCGTTTAAATCGGAAGGGATGTTATGCAGCGCGAACAAATATTGCAGGAGGCACAAGCTATTCGAGATTGGATCGTAGCACGGCGCAGGCAACTGCATCAGCATCCAGAATTGATGTACGAAGAGGTGCAGACTAGCCAGCTGGTGCGAGACACGCTCGACGAGTTGGGTGTGTCTTACCAGTCCCCGGTCGCAGAAACTGGTGTTCTGGCCAGTATCGGCAATGGAGACGGTCCCTGTGTTGCACTACGGGCTGATATGGATGCTTTGCCCATCCACGAAGAGGCTGAGGTTGAGTTCCGCAGTGAAGTGGATGGCAAGATGCACGCCTGTGGGCATGACTGCCATACCTCCATGCTGCTGGGAGCAGCCCGCTTGCTCAAACAGCATGAGGCAGAGATCCAGGGAACCGTGAAGCTCTTGTTCCAGCCAGCCGAAGAAGGGGGAGCAGGCGGACACCGCATGACCGAGGAGGGGGTCTTGGAAAATCCAGCCGTCCAGCGAATTTTCGGTCTGCATGTGTGGCCGATCCTGGAAACGGGAGCGGTGGGAGCTTGCGAAGGGACTTTTCTAGCAGCTGCCGGCTTCATGCAAATTTCCGTCAAGGGTCGTGGTGGCCATGCGGCCATGCCGCAGTACACGATCGATCCCGTGATTGCTGCTGCCAAAATTGTTACGGAATTGCAAACTATCGTTTCCCGCGAAATTGATCCACTTGATTCTGCCGTCGTCAGTGTAACAGCTGTTCATGGCGGGCAAGCTTCCAACGTGATTCCGGAACTGGTGGAAATGAAGGGGACCTTGCGGGCCCTTACGCTGGAGGGACTGGAACGACTGCAACAGCGAGTGCGTGAAATTACCACACAAGTCGCCGCTGCCAACCAGTGCGAAGCAACGGTCGAATTTCCCGGTAACGATTATCCACCTACTGTCAACGATGGGCAACTTTGGAATAAAGCGAAAGAGATCGCCGGAGAGATCCTCGGTACTGGAAATGTTCACGAAGTTTCACCGGTCATGGGAGGCGAGGACTTCGCTTATTACACGCAGCACGTACCCGGGTGCTTCGTCGGCCTCGGCGTTCGTAACGAAGAGCAGGGTGCTACCTACATGGTCCATCATCCCAAGTTCAAGGCTGATGAAGATGCCCTGCCGATTGGTACGGCATTGCACGTTAACTTTGCCCTCGAGTCACTCCAGGAACTGGCTGCCAGTTAAGATGTCTGCTGCTGGTCCTGGTCAGAGCTTGCTGCTGTCGGTGGCCCTGTGTTGCTGGTACCTTTTTTGACCGGATCTACCCACTCGTCAAAACCACACCAGAGTGCACGCGCATAGCGAAAAAACCAAATTGGAAAAACCATCATGAAGATCGTAGCGCTGATCATCAACGCTCGAGGCGTGATCGATTCCCGGTAGAGCAGGATCGGGTAGACGACGCAAATGACTAGGGCCGTTAAGCCGTAGTTGATGTAGACCGATCCCAAAAAGAACCCGGGTTCCCGTTCAAAGACATGCCCACAATGGTCGCAACTTGAATGCATCCGGAACCAGCCCTTGAAGAGCGGACCCTGGCCGCAGGGGCTGCATTTCAATCGCAGGCTGCGCTTCAGTAATGTCATAAAACGCATGACGTGGTCACCATCTGTTATGAAAGGTCGCCAGTTCGAAGTCTGAGCAGTCTAGCGGTCACTGGCCAGAGCCGGAAGGGGGGTGGGCTGCGGCTCCCTAGCGAAAGAAAAAACAGAGTTGCGGACCGGTGACCAGACGTGTCCCAGCAGTTGTTAGGATGAGGACCTGGCCAAAGTTTTGGGGCGACAGCAGCAAAGAAAACGCTAGAATGAGCTGACCGTTGAGAGTCAGCAAGGAAGTAGTCGGGAGCGCAATTAGTGAATCGAATCACGCAGAGCATCAGCACCGTGTGCCGCGAACAATTGCTGGCAGAAAAATGGCTGCTGGCCCCTTCGCTGAGAGTCGGTTACCAGTGGCTTGATCAGGTGGCCAGGCAGGGGCAACCGGTCGTCAATGCTCACGTTAAGACATTGACTTCCATGGCCCTCGAATTGGTGGGACCGGTGCTGGCATCCCGTTCTCTAACACTGGCCTCGCCGCGGGCTGCCGTTCTGTTGATTGATCGCGTGATTCGTCAGCTGTGGCAGTCAGGGTTGGATTATCTTGGTGAATCACAACCGAGTGCTGGTTTGGCGGAAACCGTCCTCTCCAGTATCAATGCCATCCGGTTGGCCGGATTGTCTGCTGAGGACTTGAAACGTTCCTGCTTTGAGGTCTCTCGCAAGGGTGACGACCTGGACCAGTTGCTGACACATTACTTGCAGTTATTGGAGCAAGAGAAGCTGGTCGATTATGCCTGGGTATTAGAGGAAGCGACCACGCAGTTAGAGGCCGGTTCCATTCCCCTGGCTGCAGACATCCGGATCCTGGTGCCGGCAGACCTGGAACTAACGGCCTTGGAAACCCGTTTGCTTGACAGTTTGTCGGCGCAACAATTGCCGCTGGAAGTCGATCCGATCGCAGCTGCCGAGGCAGCTGATGGTACGGTTGCTTCGGACCTGGAATTATGTCGCTGGATCACAAGCACCGCCGCTGCCCCCCGGCCGCTCGCTGACGACACCGTGCAACTGCGGCGAGCTGTGGGAGAAGTTAACGAAGTCCGTGGGATCTTGCGTTCTTGTCTGCAGCAGCAACTGGCTTGGGATGAAGTGGAGGTGTTGCACAGTGATGCTGGTTGCTACGTGTCACACATTTACGAAGCCTTTTCATCTCTTGGAGATCCGGGCGGAGAGATTGGTGAGGATTTGCCGGTGACGTTTGCCGAGGGAATCCCTTGCTGGTATTCCCGGCCCGGGCGGGCCTTGCTGGGATGGATCCAGTGGACTTGTCAGGATTGTGACCAGGTTGAACTGGTGCGGTTGGTAAAAGAAGGCCTGTTGCAGGTAGACGAGACGCAAGAAGAAAATATCGATTTTGTCCGATTGGCAAAACAGATTCGCGGGTTAGGAGCGGCTTTTGGTCGAGACCGGTTTCTACCCCGAATTCATCGTCAGCAAACCGTTTTACGGAATCGCATGGCCGAGGACCAGGATTCGCTGCCGGCAGACGTGGAGCCCCTGACGCCAGCTGCTAGGGCGGGCTTGGAGCGGGATCTGGCGGATCTTGAACGGGTAGAAGAATTAGTACAGTCATTGCTGGAGGTCACGCCCAAAGCAAACGCGACGCAACAGGAAATCGTTTCCGCTGCCATTAAGTACCTGGAAACCGTGGTCCGCAGTGTGAGTAAGTTAGATCGTTTTGCACTGCAAAAACTGGTTGAAGAACTCAAGGACATTAATCACTGGCTTGATCGCGGAGACGGGGATACGTCTATCGATATTTGGGAATGGTTGAAGGTCTTACCGACCGATTCACGTGTGCTTGGCAGTACTCCGCGGCCCGGTTGCTTGCATGTCGATAGCATTTCTCGCGGTGGTCATAGTGGCCGTCCAACGACCTTTATTGTCGGCCTGGACGATGGCCGCTTTCCCGGCGCCGTCAGCCAAGACCCCTTGCTGCTCGACAGTGAACGAATTAAGTTGTCCGGGCATTTGCCGACTGCCTCGCGGCGACGTGAAGAACGAATGGAATCCTTT